>JAFKFE010000550.1 GCA_017308345.1 Alphaproteobacteria bacterium
CGCGCTCTTGGCCGGAGCCGGTGCCGCAGTGTGGGCCACCTGGCCAGAACCAACCACGCTGCCGGAATGGACCGCCGACTACGGCGCCGCGCCACCGTCCGATGCGCCGACCACTTACGACCTCACGCCGCGCCCGCCGGCCGAGATCGCGCCCGGCACGGTCGTCGGCACGACCGCCCCGAAGGGGTGGTCGCACCTCGTCATCAAGAGCCTGCCGCGCGTCCGCGCCGACCAGAAGAAGGGGCTGTCCTCGATCACCGTGGAAAAAGCCGGGTGGATGTTCACCGCCTTCCTCGCGGACGTGACCCGCGAGCCGGACGGCTCGTTCGCCCTGAAGCGGCTCGCCCTCGGCCTCGGGGCGAAGGGCCGCGACGGGGATACCGTCGTCACGGCCGACACGGGCCGTCAGTTCGGCGTGAACATGGGCTTGCTCGGGGAGGGTGGGATGATCCTCGACAAGGGCTATGAGGTACAGCGGAAGGCGGTGGTGCCGCTGTGGAGCCCCGGGTTCGGATTGCTCGACACGCCGGTGTGGTTCCGCTGCGGCGATACGAACAAGCTTGTCCGTTACCGCTACGCCCTCCTCGCGGACCGCGCGACCGGTCGGCTCGACGTGCTCATGTGGTCGCTCGGCGCCGACTCCGCCCCGTGCCGGCAACTCGCCGAGGTGGTGCGGGTCGCGCCGGACACGATCGACCCCGCCGAACTCGTCGTGGACCGCCGTAAGGTGAACCGCCTCGGCATCCCGTCGGACGACGCCTTTGCCGCGCTGAAGACCTTTCTCGCCATCGATACGCCGCTTGCAGAGGCAGCACCCGCGCTGGAGAAATTCGCCGCCGATGCGCGCCTGTCGCTTGGCGAAGCGCTGGAGATCACGGCAGCGACGCCGCGCTTCATCGAGCATTGGGCGGAGGCCAGCGGCGCCCGGGAACTCTACGAGTTGCGCGGCGAACAGCAGGCCGAAGCACGCGCCGCCTTTCTCAGAAGCCATCATGTGATCGACATCGTCAGGCGTTTCCCGGTTCAGGGCATCGATCCGCAGACCTTCGTCGCGGGCCTGCGTCCGCTGCAGCCGCGGCTCTATTCGATCGCATCGAGCCTCGCGGCGATGCCCGACGAAGCGCATCTGACGGTGAGCACGGTCCGTTACGAACTGCACGGCGAACCACGCTCCGGTGTCGCCTCCGGCCATTTCTCGAAACGATCCGAGCCGGACACAACGGTGTCCGTCTATGTGCAGGAGAATCGTCATTTCCGCCTGCCGGACGACGATGCGCCGATCCTGATGATCGGCGCCGGCACCGGAGTGGCGCCGTACCGCGCCTTCCTGCAGGAGCGCGAGGCGCGGGGCGCGACGGGCAAGTCCTGGCTTGTCTTCGGGGAGCGCAACTTCCACAGCGACTTCCTCTACCAGACCGAGTGGCAGGACCTGCAGAAGGACGGCGTGCTCAGCCGCATGAACGTCGCCTTTTCCCGCGACGGCGCGGCGAAGACCTATGTCCAGCACCGCCTCGTCGAGCATGCGCGCGACGTGTTCGCGTGGCTCGAGGAAGGCGCGCATGTCTACGTCTGCGGCGACGGCGCCAAGCTCGCCCCCGACGTCCATGCGGCGCTGCGCGCCATCGTTCAGCAGCAGGGCGGGCGCGGCAAGGCAGCCGCCGACGACTATCTCGGCGCTCTGCAGCGCTACCATCGCTATCAAATCGATGTCTACTGAGGTTCACATGACATCCGTTCAGCAGAAAATCGACCGCAGCCGCGACCTGTCGCAACCGCTGGAAAAGCTCGGCCCCGACGAGACGCTGAAGGCGAACAGCGACCAGCTACGCGGCACCATCGCGGCCGGCCTTGCCGAAGAACTGACCGCCGCCGTGCCGGGCGACGACATCAAGCTGATGAAGTTTCATGGTCTTTATCAGCAGGACGATCGCGACATCCGCGATGAGCGCCGCCGGCAAAAGCTCGAGCCGGCCTATACCTTCATGGCGCGCGTGCGGCTGCCGGGCGGCGTCTGCAGTCCGAGCCAGTGGCTGAAACTCGACGAACTGGGCCGCGCCTACGCCGGCGACACGTTGCGTTTGACCACGCGCCAGACGTTCCAATTGCACCGCGTGCGCAAGCAAAATCTGCGCGCGACGATTCAAGGCCTGCGCGACGTGCTGCTCGACACCAAGGCCGCCTGCGGCGACGACGCGCGCGGCGTCATGTGCTCGGTCAATCCGTTGCTTTCGAAGCTGCATGCGGAGGTCTACGCGCTTGCCAAGGCAGCAAGCGACCATGCCATCCCCAAGACCGGCGCCTACCGCGAAATCTGGTACGGCGAGGAGCGCACCGAGCTTTCAGGTCCGGAGGAGCCTCTCTACGGCCGTACCTATATGCCGCGAAAATTCAAGATCGGCTTCGTCATCCCGCCGTCCAACGACATCGACGTCTACGCGCAGGACCTGGGCTTCATTGCCATCGCCTCGGGCGGCAGGCTCGAGGGTTTCAACATAGCCATTGGCGGCGGCATGGGCCGCACCGACCAGGCGCCGAAAACCTATCCGAGGCTGGCCGACGTGATCGGCTTCGTCGCGGCCGACAAGGTGCTGGAAGTCTGCGACGCGGTCATGCAGGTGCAGCGCGACTATGGCGATCGACTCGACCGTGGCCGCGCGCGCTTCAAATACACGATCGACGACAAGGGCCTCGACTGGATCAAGGCGGAGATCGAGGCAAGGCTGGGCTTTTCACTGTCGCCCGCGCGGCCGTATGAGTTCACGACGAATGGCGATCCGATCGGCTGGACGCGCGGCGAGGACGGGAAAGAGCACTGCACGCTCTTCATCGAAAATGGCCGGGTCATCGGCACCGTCATGGAGGGCCTGCGGGCGATCGCCAATATCCACAAGGGCACCTTCCGGGTCACGCCCAACCAGAACCTGATCATTGCCGATATCGCGCCCGAGGCGCGCCCGGATATCGAGCGGGTGATGAAGGAATTCGGGCTCGACCGCCTCAACAAGGCAAGCGCCTTGCGCCTGAATTCGATGGCGTGTGTGGCGCTGCCGACCTGCGGCCTCGCCATGGCCGAGAGCGAACGCTATCTGCCGGATCTCGTAGGCAAGATCGAAAAGATCCTGGCCGCGCATCATCTCGAGGATGAGCCGATCACCATCCGCATGACCGGCTGTCCGAACGGCTGCGCGCGGCCCTATATCGGCGAAATCGCGCTGACCGGCCGCGCGCCAGGCAAATACAACCTCTATCTCGGCGGCGGATTCCACGGCCAGCGGCTGAACAAGATGGTTCTCGAGAACGTCGGCGAGGCCACCATCCTGGACATGCTCGGCAAGATCATCGAGCAATTCGCGAAAGACCGCCTGTCGGGTGAACGCTTCGGCGACTTCGCCATCCGCGCCGGATTTGCCGCGGAGGTCAAGGAAGGCCGACACTTCAACGATTGACGACTCACATCCAGGAAAGGAAGGACGACATCATGTCACTGCAACTCGGCCAGATTGCTCCCGATTTCGAGCAGCAAAGCACGCAAGGGAACATCCGCTTCCATGATTGGCTCGGCGATTCCTGGGGCATCTTCTTCAGCCACCCGAAGAATTTCACCCCGGTCTGCACCACCGAGCTGGCCGAGGTCGCCCGCCTGAAGCCGGAATGGGACAAGCGCGGCATCAAGCCGCTCGGACTGTCCGTTGACGACGTGAGGGCGCACAATCTTTGGGAAAAGGACATCGAGGAGACGCAGGGCCACGCGCTCAATTTCCCGATGCTTGCCGACAGCGATAAGAAGGTCGCCAACCTCTATGGCATGATCCACGCCGCGACCGACCCCAATGTGACGGTGCGTGCAGTCTTCGTCATCGATCCGAACAAGAAGATCCGCCTCAGCCTGACCTACCCGCCGAGCGCTGGCCGCAATTTCTCCGAGATTCTGCGCGCCATCGACAGCCTGCAGCTCACCGACAATCAAAAGGTCTCCACGCCTGTGAACTGGCAGCCTGGCCAGCCCGTGATCATCTCGCCAAGCCTCAGCGACGAGCAGGCGAAGGAGCGGTTTCCCCAGGGCTGGAAGGAGCTGCGGCCCTATTTGCGCATGGTTGAGCTGTAGGGATAATTCCTGGCGATGCCGCCGCTCGGACCAGGTCTTCTCCCCCTTGCGTGGGCCAGGTAATCTCTAAGGACTATTGTGGCGGCAAACGGTTCGCCGCCGACAAGGCTTCTTGTCGGCATCTCGGATATCTCGCCTCTGGCTTTCTCGGTGACCGCATTGAACGGCGCAATGCGATCGCTTTGGGTTGGACCTATCCGGCATATTGTTCACCGGCATGCTCTGTGCCCCTCATAGTCTCGGTCCGGTCATGGCGCTCTACAGCCTCGATCTGTTCTTGCTGATTTGTGGTGCGCCGAAGGTCAATCCGGAGAGCGCCTCGGAGGCGGAGATTGCTGGTGTGACGCTGTCCTTAACCTGATGGGCCACAGGCCTTGCTCTTTGAAACGCTGGAAGGGGAGTGTGCCCTCTCTCAGTCCAGGATGTGCCTTCCATTCGGTACGTAGTTGTTGGCATTCGGAATCTTCTGCTTGTCGTGCCGATCCTTCAGAGCCGAGGAATTTCCAATCGAAATCCAAATATAAACGGAATTAATTGTTGAAAAAAAGAAACGGAGAATACCCATCCATCATAGGATGGAGGTGGAACGTGGCTGCAAACGTGAGGAATCGATCTTTCAGGTGAATGTGCTTCATCAAGGTAATTCGGATGATTGCGTCACCCAAGGTCTAAAAGCGGCTGCCGCTGCAGCTGACCGCAAATGGCATCTTGACGACTAATGCTGATTTTCAGGACGCAGGCAGCTGGTATGGGGATTGACTATGAACACCCTGTTCGAGGACGAACCTCAAGCGCTCGGCCATCGCGCCTCGAGGTCTGATGCCGTTGAAGCGCTCCTGGCGTGTGCGACGGGCTGCGTCTTTGGCGACAGTAGGGGTAGACCCTACCTCGACATCATCATCGCCACGGTTCCGCACCGCCTCGAGTTCGACGCGGACGTAGATCTCAGGCACATCATGTCTCAGGCTCGCGCGCGCGGAATTCCGGTCCATCGCGACATCGAAATGCTAGCTGTGCTCGCCGCGACATGCGCTTTGGCGGCAGCTGTCATCGCATTTGCGATTTACCTGAGAGGATGACACTGGCCAACCGACGGCACCCGCTGCATCCGAGGATCAGCCTTCCGTCCATCCTACGTTCGAGGTACTTGTCAGCTTGCTATCGTTGCGGCCCGCATTCCGTGCAAAGCTGAGTCTATAAATTGTCGGAATGGCAGCATTAGGTCAATAAATTTTCCTCATTCGATCCTCGCCGATACGTTTGATGCTCCTGGACAATCGGAGCGTTGAAATGACGGACGACATGCTGCACGTGATGAAATGGCACAATGGCGAAAAGGAATACTCGCCCTTTTCCGATGCGGAGATGAAGCGCCGCCAAGACGACGTACGCAAGTGGATGGCGCAAAACGACGTCGATGCCGCCCTGTTCACGTCATATCACTGCATCAACTATTACTCTGGCTGGCTCTACTGCTACTTCGGCCGCAAATACGGCATGGTCATCGACCATGACAAGGCGACCACCATCTCGGCAGGCATCGATGGCGGTCAGCCCTGGCGCCGCACCTCCGGTGACAACCTTACGTACACCGACTGGCGCCGCGACAATTTCTACCGCGCAGTACGGCAACTGACCGCCGGTGCCAAGCGCATCGGAATCGAGTTCGACCATGTGTCGCTCGATTTCCGCAGGCAGCTTGAAGAAGCCTTGCCGGCGGTGGAGTTCGTGGATGTCGGCCAGCCGTCCATGTGGATGCGGACGATCAAGTCGGCGGAGGAGCAGAAGCTCATCCGGGAAGGCGCTCGCATTTGCGATATCGGCGGCGCCGCTTGCGTGGCGGCGGTAAAGGCCGGCGTGCCGGAGCACGAAGTTGCAATTGCCACCACCAATGCGATGATCCGCGAAATTGCCAAGGCGCATCCTTTCGTCGAGCTGATGGACACATGGACCTGGTTCCAGTCCGGTATCAATACCGACGGCGCGCACAATCCGGTCACCAATCGCGTCGTTCAGTCGGGCGACATTCTCTCGCTCAACACGTTCCCGATGATCTTCGGGTATTATACCGCGCTGGAGCGCACGCTGTTCTGCGACCACGTCGATGATGCCAGCTTGGACATCTGGGAAAAGAACGTGGCGGTTCACCGCCGTGGCCTGGAACTGATCAAGCCTGGCGCACGGTGCAAGGACATCGCTGTCGAGCTCAACGACATGTATCGGCAATGGGATCTGCTCAAGTACCGCTCGTTCGGATACGGCCATTCCTTCGGCGTGCTGTGTCACTACTACGGCCGCGAAGCCGGCGTGGAATTGCGTGAAGACATCGACACCGAGCTCAAGCCCGGGATGGTTGTGTCCATGGAGCCAATGGTGATGCTGCCCGAGGGCGCGCCGGGTGCCGGCGGCTATCGCGAGCACGACATACTGATCATCAAGGAAGACGGAGCCGAGAACATCACCGGCTTCCCGTTTGGCCCCGAGCACAACGTCGTCAGGAATTGAGATGGCCCCGTATCTTCCTTTCGATTGCCCGGCCAGGATGAAGGACCGGAACGGCTTTTCCGCGTCCTATGCCATGCCGCTGTTCGGATTGTTCAAGGAAACGGCCGGGTGGATTGTCCGGTGCCTTCGAGCGCAGTTTCGCCCGATCGCGCCGGATTCCGCCGACAATGAAAGGCGACGGGAGCCGCCGCCGTATCATTTTTGAAGACGCTCGCTTTCGTCGAAGCCAGGAGAGCCGCAGGATATCGCGGCCCTCCTGGCGTTTTGCGATCACGCATTTAGGCGCTTCAGAATTCCGTTTTCAGCGCGTCGACGATTCCGGACACGCAGACATCCAGAAGAATCTCGCCTTTTTCCTTCGAAGCGTCTTTCGGCGAAGAGAGGGTGCCGCTCTTGGGTGTCCACTCCGGCTTTGGCGGATAGACGTCATAGGGCGGAAAGCTTGCGGGCAAGTGGTCGACGGCGCGCTTCAGGTCGACCATGTGCGGATACAGCGCGAGCATGAGCGACGTTTCGAGGACGCCGCCATGCTCGATGTCCCAGCCGGCGAAGCCGTTCGGGTAGAGCCTGGCAATCGTAGCTTGGTCGACGAAATCCCAATAGGAAAGGACGACGATCTTCATGTCGCCGATGCCGCCCCAGCGCAGCTCGCGCAAGGCCAAGTCGATGCCCTCTACGATGAACCAGGAGTTCTCGAAGTGGCCGTTGACGAGACAGATCTTGCGCGCGCCGTGACGGGCGAATTCCTTGATCACATCGCGTAGCGCCGAAACCAGCGTGGCGCCGTCGAGACTGGTCGTGCCGGGCAGATGGTTGCCGCCGCC
This sequence comes from Alphaproteobacteria bacterium, assembly GCA_017308345.1. Classification (GTDB taxonomy): domain Bacteria; phylum Pseudomonadota; class Alphaproteobacteria; order Rhizobiales; family Rhizobiaceae; genus Mesorhizobium. Next base: position 7,435 of record JAFKFE010000550.1, read on the forward strand.
CGACTTCTGGTGGGATTTATAGCCGTAGGTGAAAGGCGGAGCGACGAGGCCCCCGACCACGCCGGCCACGCGCCGCGCGAACTCAACGGGCAGCAACACGTCCACGTGCATCGGCATGTGGCAGCCGTGCTGTTCCATGGAACCGATCGGGACGAGGATTGGGACCGAGCCGTCCCGAACCTTGGCATCGTAGTCGGGCCATGGAAGTTCCGCGGCAAAGACTGTTTCGGCTGACATTGAGGACCTCCAGTTTCCAAAACCATGAGATGATTGAAGTCGGTCCTCGGATATGAGAAATTTATAATCATCATCTCGGTATGAAAGATCTTAATTCATGCGCAGCTTCACCAATTTCCAAACCGACCTGCTGCGGTCGTTTGTATCGGTGGTTGACCTCGGGGCCTTTACAAAGGCAGGCGATGCGCTCGGGCGTACGCAGCCGGCAATTTCTTTGCAGATAAAGAGGCTTGAAGAACTCGTTGGGGCGCCGATCATCAGGCAGGTCGGCCGGGCGCTGCTCCTGACCAGTGAAGGTGAGATGCTGTTGAGTTACGCGCGTGAGATGCTGCGCCTGAACGACGAGTTGGCCTCTCACTTCAATCGGGCGAAAATCGCCGGAGTGATCCGGGTCGGCCTGCCCAATGACTACGCTGTCGCCTTCCTGCAGGGCGTGATCACCGAGTACACGCGACAGCATCCTGAAATATCGCTTGAGCTGCATTGCGGCTGGAGCGCGGAAATCCTTGACCGCCTGCGCGCCGACGAGCTCGACCTTGCGGTGGCGATGGTCAACAACGAGCGAGCGCAATACCTTTCCCGGTCATGGATCGAGCGGCCGATTTGGGCGGCGGCTGAGGGCGTAAGCTACGATCGCGCCAAGGGGATTCCTCTGGCCGCTCATCCCGAAGGCTGTGCCTACAGGGCGCGGATGATTCAAGCTCTGGACGAAGCGAACGTTCGCTGGCGGATAGCCTACACAGGGTCCGGCATAGGAGGCTTGCAGAACGCCGTCGTAAACGGACTTGGGGTCAGCGCGCTCACGCGCTACACGATGCTCAGCGGCATGCGCACTTTGGACGAGCGCGACGGATTTCCGGCTCTCGCTGAAATCCGCGTGGGGCTTTTCTACAAGCATCCGCGCCTGTCCGATGCGGGCATTGGGTTGGTCAATCACATCGTAGCCCGGCTGGACGAAGCCGGAGTTTCCGGTGACCCGATAAAGCGCCAAATGGAGCTCGATCGCCAATAAGCAACGAAAATGCGAAAATTATAGGAATTAATTTTTCAAATGGATTGACCCCTCCTAGCGTGCTTGCAGCCAAAAACCAGAAGGGGAATGACATGACAGGCAGTTTCCTATCTTCGCGTCGTGCCACTCGGCGCGACGTTCTCAAGACCGCCGCCGTTTTCGGCGGTGCCGCGCTCGCTGGCGTCCTCGACAAGGGAATCGACATTGGCGCGCGCCTGCTTGTAGCCTTTGCGCGCCCGCTTGCGCGCGGTGCCGGCGAATTCTTC
>JAFKFE010000551.1 GCA_017308345.1 Alphaproteobacteria bacterium
GTCGAGCAGTCGCGTCGCTTCGGCGTCCCGTTGCGCGATCATGGCCGACACCGGCCGCCAGAAGAATCGGCCGAGCAGCCAAATCAGGACCGCGACGTTGACGGTCTCAATGCCAAGTGTCCACCAGTCGATCGACATCGTCAGTGCAGCAGCGGGTTTGCAAAGAGCAGGAGGAGCGCGATCACAAGGCAGTAGATCGCTGTCGTCTCGATCATCGCGAGGCCGACGAAGAGCGTGCGCGAGATGGTGTTCGCCGCTTCGGGCTGTCGCGCGATGGCGTCCATGGCGGCAGCCACGGCACGTCCTTCCGCCAGGGCAGGTCCAAGGGCGCCGAATGAGACAGCGAACGCCGCCGAGATGATGCTTACGAGAGCCAGCCAGTTCATTTGGCCTTCCTTTCCTTGTTTGATTCCTCGGCCTCGCCAACGGCCCCGGCAATGAAGACCATGGCCAGAACCGAAAAGATGTAGGCCTGCACCGCGCCGGTCAGCAGGTCGAGCGCCATGAACGGTATCGGCACCAGCAGACCGGCGAGCGACAGCACGATGCCGATGACGAAGACGCCGCTCATCACATTCCCGAACAAGCGTACAAGCAGCGAAAAGGTGCGCGTCACGCTTTCGATGAAATTGAGCGGGATCATCAGCGGCGTCGGCGTTGCGAAGGTCCGCAGATAGCCGCCAACGCCGCCGGCGCGAATGCCGTAGGCTATAACGGCCACGAACACGAGCAATGCCAGCGCCGCATCGGTCTCCAGATGCGCGGTCGGCGGTTCGACGCCGGGCACGAGCGAGGACCAGTTGGCCACAAGGACGAAGACGAACAGCGTGCCGACAAAGGCCCGGTAGGGCTCCGGCTCGACCTTCATCGTGTCGCGGATCTGGCTGTCGACCGTCTCGACGATCATCTCCAGTATCGACTGCGATGTGGATGGCCGCACGGCGAGCCGCCCGGCAAGGAACGCGCCGCCGACAATCAGAACGGCCATGATCGCCCAGGTGACGACGACAACCTCGGTGATCGGCACAGGGCCGATATGGAACAGGACCGTGTTCTCGAGCGGCGATTTCATTGTGCGCCCTTTCGGAATGGACGGAGCGCGAGCGCGCGAGCGGCCACAAGGCCGAGCGCCGCCGCAAGAAGTGCCGTGGCGCCGCTGCGGCTGGCCAGATAGAGCGCCGCGATCGTTATCGCGAAGCGAGCCATGGTCTGCAGGATCGGACGCGAGACAAGACCGGCGGTGACCGCGTCAGCCGTCTTGCGAAGCAGGCTGAAATGGATGAGCCCCACCGCGAAGCCCGCGCCGAGGAAAAACAGCGTAACGCCGAGGGTTGGCCAGACTGCGGACGGATCGAGCAAGGGAATAGTCATGCGCCTTTGACCCATTTCCATGCCGACCAGCACCCGAGAGCCAATCCAACGAGCAGCAGCGGCGCGGTCCAGAAGATACCCGTATGCAAGGCGCCATCGACGAGGCGACCGACAAAGAGCCCGGCGAGCATCGGAATGACGATGATCCAGCCGAGCACGCCGATCTGGGCGAGCCGGCGCGCCACCGACGTCTCGCCTTCCTCGAGCCAGCGGCGGTGACGTTGGGAACGGCGATCGGCGGCGTCGACGAGCGGATCCGCCTTTTCAGGAGGCTGTTTTCCGGTCATGACCAGCCGCCCTTGTCGCCCGGAGCGTGCAGGTGGCTCACGATCTGACGAATTGCGGCAAGTTGCATGCGCGTCAGGTCGACGCGTTCGCTCTTTTCGGCATCGTCTTCCGAGACAAATCGCGCGATCACGACCTGGTCAAGGTTCTCGAGGTCGTCGCCGGGTATCGCTTCGCGGCTCGTGATGGTGACGTTGTCGCCGCCGGTCATGGTCAAGGTGCCGCCGCGGACCGCGCAATAGCGCTGGGAGCCGTCACGACATTTCCAACCCACCACGGAGATCGTCAGCACTGTCACGAAATCCGCGTGCTTTGGCCAGATGCCAAAGCTGCCGCTTTCGTCCTCGGCGGTAATGGACACCACCTCATCCTCGGCGACAGCGATGAAAAGGGGCGTAACGATTGCGAGCCTCATGGCGCATCCACTCCGCCGCCTCTATGCGCCTCCTTGGCGCGCGCTTCCTCGATGGTCCCGACCATGTAGAGCGAGCTCTCCGCCCAATCGTCGGTCTCGCCGTCCAGGATCGCCCTGCAGCCGGCAAGCGTATCGGCGCGGCTGATGCTGCGGCCGGGTATGCCGGTGAAGGATTCCGTGACGGAGAAAGGTTGGGTGAGGAAGCGCTGCAGGCGTCGCGCCCGCTTTACGACGAGCCTGTCGGCGGCGCCGAGTTCCTCCACCCCCAGCAGGGAAATGATGTCCTGCAGATCCTTGAAGCGGGCGAGCGCCTCGCGGGCCTGCTCGGCCAATTCGTAATGTTCTTGGCCGACGATCAGCGGATCGAGCAGCAGGGAGGTCGAAGCCAATGGATCGACCGCCGGATAGAACCCCTCGGCGGCAAGCGAGCGTGCCAGCACGATCGAGCTGTCCATGTGGCTTGAGATCGCCGTCACGGCAGGGTCCGTGAAATCGTCGGCGGGCACGTAGACCGCCTGGATCGAGCTTACAGAGGCGCCCCCAACCGAAGCGATCCGCTCCTGCAGCGCCGCGACCTCGCTGGCCAGCGTCGGCTGATACCCGACCCGGGACGGCAATCGACCCAGAAGTCCCGATATCTCGCTGCCGGCCTGGACGAAGCGGAAAATATTGTCCATCAGCAGAAGCACATTCTGGTGCTTCTGGTCGCGGAAGAATTCGGCGATGGTCAATGCGGTCATCGGCACCCGCCAGCGGGCGCCCGGCGGTTCATTCATCTGCCCGTAAATGAGCGCGGTGCGCTCCAGCACGCCCGAGCCGCGCATGTCGTTGAGCATCTCATGGCCCTCACGAGACCGCTCGCCGACCCCGGCAAACACCGAGATGCCCTGATATTTCTCGACCATGGCGTGGATCAGTTCCATCACCAGAACGGTCTTGCCGACCCCTGCGCCGCCGAACATGGCGGCCTTGCCGCCATGCGCCATCGGCGCGAGCAGGTCGATCACCTTGATGCCGGTCTCGAACAGCGCCGTCGTCGCGGTCTCGGACATCAGCGCCGGCGGAATGCCGTGGATTGGACGGCGCGGTGTGTCGGCCGGCAGCGCCGGGCCGTCGTCGCGGACATTGCCCATCACATCCAAAAGGCGCCCAAGCACGTTTTCGCCGACCGGCACCATGATTGCCGGCGCGACTTGCCGGGCTGTCGTTCCGCGCGCCAGCCCACCCGCCCCCTGCAGTGAAATCGCGCGTACGGTGGAGGTATCCAGGTGGCCATGGACTTCGAGCAGCAGGGGCTCGCCGCGGTCCCATTCGACCCTGAGAACACCGTTGACCGGCGGCAGCGGCGTCGTGGTGAATGCGACATCGATAACCGGTCCGTGGACGGCAACCACCGTTCCGGGAATTTGAGCAGCTTCGGTCATTACGGTACAGCGGATCGTCGTTTCGTATACCTGCCTTGGGGTAGCGGCGAAGTTCGCTCAGCACTTTGATGCATATCAAATGATCGGCGCCGATCTCAGCGCCAACCGCTCGAAGTCGATGACGCTTTCGTGATGGCGATTGCCGAGTTTGGCATGTCGACCGCCGCTGACCAGGCCCGCACCAACCTCAGCCCCGGCGTGCCGAGCTCCTTACATGGTCAACGACACGTAGCCATGGTTCTAAGCGCCTCGGCACGGGAGGGCGCGGGCAAGGCCCCGATCCGCCGAACGGAGGCGTAGAACCTCGGATAGTCGCCGGAGCACAAGTCGAACAGGCGAAGAAACGCCGGAACCTCTTCGCCATAGACGGCGGTCGCGGCAAGCTTTGCGTTGTTGATGGGACTATCGAACCAGGCGTCATATCCGCGATATCCGGCCCAGCGCTTGTCGCGCATCTGCCGGTAGCGCATCCGCAGCCTGTCGATCGCGGCGGCCTTGGCGGCCGCCATCCGCTCCGGGCGACGGGGGCTTCCGTAGACCTGACTCAGCTCGTCGCGGGTTTTCGCTATCAGTCCGAGAAAATCCGCCTTGCGCTTGCGATCGGCTTCGTAGCTGCGCAATCCGGCAAGATTGCCGGTGGCGCGCAGCCATTTCCGCGTACCGGTGGTTTCGACGGTAACCGCGAAAGCCTCGTTGAACGCGGAGTCGCCGTTCACATAGACTTTCTGATGCGCCAGCTCATGGAAGACAAGGCTTGCAAGATAGGTGTCGTTCTGACGCAGCATGGTGCTGAGCAGCGGGTCGCTGAACCAGCCTAGCGTGGAATAGGCTGTGATGCCTGACACATAGACGTCGAGGCCTTTTCGCTGCAGTTCGGCGGCATTTTCGAGCGCGTCCTTGCGCGAAAAATAACCCTTGTAGGGAACGCAGCCGAAGACCGGAAAGCACCATGTTACCGGCGTCAGCGAGAATTGCGGCGCGGCAAAGACGGCCAAGGTCACATCGTCGCGACCGACGTCGACATAGCTGCGATAGCTGCTGTTGTCGGGCAGCGCCAGTTCTTCCGTTGCGAAGCGGCGTATGGCGTTGGCCGACGTCAGCTTGGCGCGCAGCGCCTCTGGCGTCGAGGGATCGCGGATCAGATTCGCAACGTTCTTGCGCGCGGCCATGATCTCGACATGGCCTTCCAGCGACTGCGCATAGTAGGAAATGCTGGTGCAGCCGGTCATGCCGGACACCATGATCACCGCGGCGAGCCATCGAAAAAAGTGCTTCACGCCTTGCCCACCGCCTGCTCGTCTCCTCCTGGAGCAAACGTCTCCATTTGCCCCCCGTGTGTATCAAACAGGCCATGTCTCAAACAGGCGCGCCCATTTTCGTCAAGACCTGGAGCGGCGGCGGGTCGAGCCTGGAAATTGGAACGATTGGCGAGATTTCAGCCAGGCCTCGCCATCAGCCTCAGCCAGGGCGCAAGGTGGAATGCCGCCATCAACAGATACATCGGCACCATGCCGCCGAGCGGCGAGGCGCCCGCCATGCATGTCATGTCGCGGCCGTCATAGGCAGCCGTGACCAGAGCCATCACAGCAAAGGTCGGCGCCGCGGCGAGGCAGAGCCAGTCGGCGAGGCCAAAGCCGCTCAGGCCGGTTGGGCGGGGGGAGTCGATGCTCATGATATCCACCTTCTGAAGCGTCGGATTTTCAGGCAGGATCGGCTTTGGCGACGCAAAACTCGCGCCGCCAAAGTCGCTTCGCGCTCAGGCGTCCTTGTTGCGGAACGCCGCCTCGCCGACATCCGTCACCTCGACCCATCTCTGGTCGGGGGCGGCACCTTCCTCGTAATTGTCGTGCCAGTTCCACCACTTGTAGGTCGGCGTCTGCGGATAGCCTTCGGGCGAGTCCTCCCACACTTCCTGGCGGCCGAGGGGCGTGGCGTCGAGATAGCTCCAGACGGTGCCCATGTTCTCGTCGCCGCGGACATTGATGAAATAGGTGCGGAAGATGCGGTCGCCGTCATGGATGAAGACGTTGTGGCCGTGCCATTGGTCGACGCCGAAATCCTTATCCCAGCTGTCGGTGATGGTGTACCAAGGCATCTTCCAGTCCATCCGCTGCTTCAGCCGGGCGATGTCGGCCTGCGGCGCGCGCGAGGCATAGGCAAGCGTGGTGTCGCGGGCATTGAGGTGGGCGAGGTTGCCGACCTGGTCGGCGCCGAGCGAGCAGCCGCGGCAGGCATGTTCGGGCCAGCCGAAGACGCCCGGCTCGAAGAAGGCGCGGTAGATGACGAGCTGCCGGCGGCCCTCGAAGAGGTCGAGCAGGCTCGCCTTGCCGTTCGGGCCTTCGAACACATAGTCTTTTTCGACGAGCAGCCACGGCATGCGGCGGCGCTCGGCGGCCAGCGCGTCCTTGGCGCGGGTGAGCGCCTTTTCCTTGACGAGCATCTCCTCGAGGGCGCCTTCCCACGCTTCCTGGGAAACGACCGGCGGTGTCTTCATATGTTGGGTCATTGCTCTTGTCCCGTTCTTGGGTTTGGGTGACGGGCAAAGAATTAGGGCCGGACAGCGCGATGGCGGGAGTTACAAGTGTGACGCGATTTGCTGCGGCGGGCCCTGAGGCGACGGCATGGACTCGCTGATCAACGCCGCCGGCCGCGCGCTTGCCGCGGGCGATCCGCTCGGCGCCCTGAAGCGTGTCGCGCTGCGCGACGACGCGCCGGCGCTGGCGCTGCGCGGCATCGCGATGGCGCAGCTCGGCGACTTCGCCAAGGCCAAGGCGCTGCTCAAGGACGCCGCCCGCGCCTTCAGTCCGAGGGAGACGGTCGCCCGCGCGCGCTGTGTCGTCGCGGAGGCCGAGATCGCGCTGGTCTCGCGCGACCTCGGCTGGCCGGAGAAGGCTTTGCGATCCGCGCGCGCCACGCTTACCGCTCACGGCGACCGGCTGAACGCCGCCTATGCCGGCAGCCTCGAGGCGCGCCGCCTCATCCTGATCGGCCGCCTCGACGAGGCCGAGCGCCTGCTGTCGGACTTCGATCCGGCGCCGCTGCCGCCGGTGGCGCGCGTCGCGCATGAACTGGCCGCGGCCGGCATCGCGGTCCGGCGTCTCAGGACCAAGGCGGCGCGCTCGGCCTTCGGCCGGGCATCGCTTGCCGCCTATGAGGCCAATATCCCGGCATTGAGGGCCGAAGTGGAAGCAGCATCCCTGGTTTTGAACATGCCGGTCGGCCGGCTGATCGCTCGCGGCACGGAGAAGCAATTGCTGCTCGACGAGGTCGAGGCGTTGCTGGGCTCGGGCGCGTTGGTCATCGATGCCTGCCGCAATGTCGCGCGCAAATCCGATGCGCTCGTTTCGCTGGCGACACGGCCGGTGCTCTTCGCGCTGGCGCGCGCGCTTGCCGAGGCGTGGCCGGCCGATGCATCGCGCGAGTCGCTGCTGAGGCGCGCTTTCCGGGCGAAGCATGCCGACGAGTCGCATCGCGCGAGGCTCAGGGTCGAGATGGGGCGGCTGCGCGCCGAGCTCGCCGGGCTGGCCGAGATCAATGCGACGGCCGCCGGTTTCGCGTTGACGCCGCTGAACGCCGCCGAGGTCGTCGTGCTGGCGCCGCCGGTCGAGGACGAGCATGGCGCGGTGCTCGCCTTCCTGGCTGACGGCGAGGCCTGGTCGAGCTCGGCGCTGGCGATCGCGCTTGGCGCCAGCGCGCGCACCGTCCAGCGCGCTCTGGAGGAACTGTCGGCCGAGGACAAGGTGCAGGCGGTCGGCCGTGGCAGGGCGCGTCGCTGGATGATGCCGCCGGTGACCGGATTCCCGACTGTCTTGTTACTCCCGGGTCCGCTGCCGACCGACTAAGGTGTGTTGATATTCAGGTGAGGCCGGCCTGCAAATGGCGGGTTCCTGCGCTTCCGGTGCTCACGTACGTTAAGTACGCTCCGCTCCGGTTCTCAGAACCCGTCATTTTCGACTCGGCCTGACCTGAATCTCAACACACCTAGTCTGCGTCCATTGTTCGAATGGAGATCGAAAATGAAACGAGCCGCTGCCGAGATCCTGCGTGAATACGGACCGTTCCCCGGCGTCGAGCGCGTCAACGGCGTTACTTACGACGGTGAAAATGTCTGGTTCGCCAGTGGCGACAAGCTGAGCGCGCTCGATCCGGAAAGCGGCATGATCGTACGTTCAATCGATGTCGCCTCGCATGCAGGTACTGCCTTCGACGGCGAGTATCTCTACCAGATTGCCGAGGATCGCATCCACAAGGTCGACCCGAAGATCGGCAAGGTCGTCGCCACCATTCCAGCCCCTGGCAACGGAAGCGATTCAGGCATGGCCTGGGCCGAGGGGTCGCTCTGGGTCGGCGAATACCGGGCTCACAAGATCCATCAGATCGATCCTGAAACGGGCAAGGTGATCCGCACGATCGAATCCAAGCGCGTCGTTACCGGCGTCACCTGGGTCGATGGCGAGCTCTGGCATGCCACCTGGGAGGGCGAGGAGGGTGATCTGGTGCGCGTCGATCCCCACACGGGCGACGTGCTGCAGGAGCTGGCGATGCCCTCCGGCGTTTCGGGGCTGGAATCCGATGGCGGCGGCTGCTTCTTCTGCGGCGGCGGCAGCACCGGCAAGATCAAAGCGGCGCGGCGTCCCGGCCACGGCGGCAAGTAACATTGGTGGAAGGGGCGGCCCGGTCAGGCCGCCTCGCGCGCCGGCCGCGTCACGGGCTTGCTGGAGGCCCTGGCGGCATTCGGCCCGTCGACATGCGCCCAGGCCGGCCGCTCGAACAGGAAGGTGCCGAAGCCGATGCGCTTGACGATGAAATAGAGCACCACCGGGCTGACGACCGAGACGAGCAATACGGCGAGGCTGAGCATGCCGGTGTCGGTCAGAAGGCCGCTCGCCAGCATCACGCCACGGAAGATCGACATCGGGATGGTGAAGGCGACATAGACGACCAGCGAATGCTCGCCGAGCCACCGCAGCCATTCCATCGAAGCGAATTTCGACAGGAAACCACCTGCGACGCACAGCGCCACCGCGCCGGCGACGGCGAGCGCCAGATGCAGCGGCGGCCATGCCGCGAGGCCCATCTGCATGCCGACCGGCTGCATGGCATAACCCGGCGAATAGACGAGCAGGCCGTTGACGAGGGCCCACGCAAGCAGACCCGTAACAGCGATCGCTGGGCGAGCCTGTGTCCATTCGACCAGCCGGAAGAACAGCGGCGCGAGCACAAAGCCGAGATAGAAGAACACGAAATACGCCGCGAACTGTTCCAGCGCGTAGCTGTCCGGCTTCGGCGCCCACATCTGCAGCGCGGCGGCAGCCAAGATGACGATCCAGTGCGGCACGCGAAGCTCGCGCAGCACGCGGATGACGACACCGAAGACCGCCAGCATGTAGATGAACCACAAGACACCATAGGGCTGGACGACAGCCATTGCGAGGTCGTGCAGCA
>JAFKFE010001228.1 GCA_017308345.1 Alphaproteobacteria bacterium
CCGGAACGGACCAAGGCCTCGATCCTCGCGGCGGCGACGGACCAGCCCAGGGATCGGCGGCCATGGCTCTTCTGCCCGATGGCAATCGGCGGGCATATCGACCACTTGGTGGTCCTCAAGATCGTGTTGCGGCACTACGACGCCCTGCGGGCGCGCTGGCGCATCGCCTTCTACGAGGATCTGCACTATGCCTCGGCCTGGCGGGCGCGTGCGGCCGGGCTTGCCAGGTTCCAGGATCTTGCCGCGGAGCTGAAGCCCCGGCGCTCACCCTGGCCCATCGGCAAGGCGGCCGACAAATTGGCGCTCGTTGCCCTGTATCCGAGCCAGTTCGCGGAACCGCCGGCCTCGATAAAGCCCTTCACGCCGGCACAGCGGATCCCGGCCCCGGCGCATGAAGCGCTCTGGAGCGCCGAACAGGCATGACGCGTGCAGATCCGTTCCCGCCGTCCCCGAACCTTGCCTGGACCGCGCTCGCCAAGAACTGGTCACGCCCGATCGACAAATGGCGCCGGCTGATGGCCCGCTTTCAGCGGCGCAGACCATCCGCCGCCGCGCCGGAGGAGCCGTTTTCCGCCCTGTTGCATTCACCAGGAAATCTTGCCGACTTGCGCCCGCATCTGCTCGTCCTGGTGCCTTGGCTGCCGATCGGCGGGGCCGAAGTGCTGCTGGCCGATATCCTCGACAGCCTGAAGGCCGAATGGCGCCTCAGCATCGTCACCACCGAGACCGGCGACCACGCGCTCGCGCCGGCATTCGCGGCGATCACCCCGGAAATCTACCATCTGCCTGACCTGCTCGACCGGCGGCATTGGCTCGAATTCATCATCGCCCTCATGGCCTCGCGCGGTTCAGGCGCGATCCTGTCGAGCGGATCGCGCTTCCTCTACAAGAATCTGAAGCGGATCAAGGCCCGCTTTCCGGCGATCCTGAGCTACGACATTCTGCACAATGACGCGCCAAAGGCGCATTTGGCCTCGGCGCTGCGCGCCAGGCTTCACATTGATCGCCTCATCGCGGTGAACGAAGGGATCGGGCGCGCGCTCACCCGTGGCGGCGCCGGCCCCGGGACGGTGGCTGTCATTCCCAACGGCGTCGATTACGAAGGCGTCTTCAATCCGCAAGGGGTCGACATCGGCGCCGCCCGCGAACGCTTCGGCGTCGGGGATGACACCTTCGTCATCGGCTTCGTCGGGCGAATGAGCGAGGAAAAACGCCCCCTCGCCTTCCTGGCGGTGGCG
>JAFKFE010000552.1 GCA_017308345.1 Alphaproteobacteria bacterium
CGGCGCGGTCCAGCGCGGCATCGACCGAGGGCGACGCGGGATAGAAGCCATGCTCGTCGCGATAACCGAACAGGAACTCGCCCGGCGCGAGCAGATGCATGGGCACGGCTCCCTTGGCGGCGCGCGCCGTGCCCCGAACGATCGGTTGCGAGACGCCGTCGACGAAGCCGAAATGCTCGACCGCCCGCTTGCCCTCACGCCGCACCTTCAGTGGCAGTTCGGCGGTCACCGACATGCCGGCGGCCGTCGTCTGTCGCTTCATTGCCGCGATCTCGGCCTTGAGCGAGGCCGGCGTCTCCGCATAGCAGACGATGACGACATCGACGGGCTTGGCGGCCGACCCCCATTGCCATTTGTCCGGAGCGTCGGGGCCGGTGTCGTTGAGGATGCGGCTGCGCTCGGGCGTGCCCATGCCTTCACGGAAGGCGACCGGGAACGAGTCCAGCGGTTCATCGTCGACGCCGCCTTCGAGCCCCAGCCGGCGCAGGCCGTTTGGACCGAAGCCCACGGTCATGGCGCGGCCCGCGGGCAGGCCGTCGCCGAAGCTGGTCTTGTTGACAACCAAGTCGAGCCACGCCTTGCGCTTCGTCGCCGGCAAGCCTTCCGGCACCTGGATCGCAAGCATGTGCGCATAGCCGAGCGCGCCGAAAGGTCCGAAGAAGATCGACTGGATTTCCCCGGATTCCAGCTCTTCGAGCGGCGAAGACGCAGGTTCGGGCAGGCTGGTCGCGTCCGCCGGCCGCGCCTGCGGACGCGGCAGGGAGCCGAACAGGCTCAGCCAGTCGCGCGCCTCGTTGCCGGTAGCCGAGGCGATGCCGCGCCTGATCCTGGAGTTGATGCGGATACGCGTGGTGTTGAGCTGCGGATAGGCGGTGTACCAGAACAGCGTCGGCACCTGCTGGCGCCGCGCCCAGCGCTTGAAGCGGTCGCCGTCGCGCGCGCCGTCCAGGAACAGCCAGCGCGTGCGCGGATAGCCGTCGGTGTTGCTCCACACACCGGTCAGGCCGGCCGAGGCCTTGGCGATGAAATCCTCGAGATAGCTTTCCCAACTGCCTCCGTAGTTGGAGAAGAACATCAGCCTGTCGGTGCCGGGCAACAGCACCCAGCGGGCGAAGTGAATGGTGTTGATGGTGGCGAGGAAGCCTGGCCTGAACACCTTCTGCGCCGATATCGAGATCAGATAGAAGGAGAGCCTCAGCGCCAGCCGCCGCAAGATGCCCGCCTTCATCGTCGAGATCGCCGTCAGATTGTTCTGCGCAGAGTGATCCTCATGGGCGAGGATCTTTTCCAGCGCGCCGATGTCGACCGGCGTGTTCGCCGGCTTGTCCATGTCCTCCAGCCGCCTCAACGCCAGGAAGCAAAGGCCCACGAACAGCGCAAGAATGGCCAGCAGGCCCATCACCGAAAGCAGAAGCGCGGTGCCGGCGATCGCGATGTTGGTGATCGAAATGCCATGCGGGTTTCCGAACACGAGCACATACGTCATACGCCAGCAGGCAAGAACGACGATCGCCACGGTGGCGAACATCGCCGGCGTCAGCAGCGTCGTCGTGAGGGCGCGCGACCAATGGCCGGGCGGCCTTTCCAGCAGGCTTTCAGCAGGCTCGAACGCCCAGCCGAATTGACCGAGGCACCGGACATGCCGGCGTGCCTCGGCGAGCACCTCCATCGCATTGCCGGTACCCGCGCGCGGCTTTTCGACGATCTCACGCACGGCGTCGGCGAGCCTCGCCTCGGCAAGGATGCGGCGTACCGAATGCCCCGGCGTGCCGGCGAAAACCAGGCCCGCGGTGCTGCCGAAGGACGGCGATATCTCGATGTGGTTCCGCTTCAGGAAGTCCTCCAGCGAGCCGCCGTCCGGCAGCCCGCAGACATCCCTGAAGATCGGCCGCAATCGGTGACCGATTGCCTGCGCGGCGGCGGCTATGACATCGTCGGCGCTGCCGTCGCCGGAGATTTCGAACACCAGCGCGCCTGTCTCCAGCCCCGATTTTTTATCCTTGCCGGTCGGAGCGACCGCCAGGCTGGTGAAATGAATGGTGCCGACCTTGTCGAGCGCGGCGCGCAGTTCGCCGATCGCGGGATTGCCGAGGCCGGCGACCTTGTCACGCACGGCGTCGAGCGGTATCGGTCGGGTGATCGGGCAGACCACCGTCACCATCGACTGGTCGGCGATGCGGCAAAGCGGCGAGCGCTCGAAATCGACCTTGAGGTTTGCCGGATAGGCGCCGACATTGATCATTTTGCCGGCCCTGCCCCGGGCGCGGGCAAGCTTCGGCTTGCTGAACAGGGCGCGGATGCATTCCCCGATCTGGATCCGGGCAATCTCCGCGCCGATGCACAGATGGATGCCGTAGCCGAAAACCATGTAGTCGCGATGCGGGCGCGACGTGTCGAACTCGTTCGGCCGCTGCACGATCTCTGGATCGAACATGGCAGAAAGCGTCGCAGGCATCACCACCGTCCCGGCCTTGACCAGACGCTCGCGGCGCGTGCCCCTGCCGATGACCGCGTCACGCCGGGTATAACGCCAGGGCCCGATCCAGATAGGTTTGAAGCGCATGGCTTCCAAGATCGCCCGGTCGAGCTTCCCGGTATCGTTGGCGGCGACAGCCTCGTCCACGGCCTGCCGCGCGTCGGTTCGCGACAGGATCACATCCAGGCAATTGCTGCCTGCAAGCACATTGGTCGGCACGAAACCCGCGATCATGCCCAGCATGATGGAGTGAATGTCCGGCAGCGACAGGCGACCCTGGTCCATCAGCGCGACGAGGCGGGCCAGCGGCCGGTCGTCCTTGCCCGCCCTTTCCCTGACCATGGCGATCGACCGGTCTATGATCTTGATCAGCCGGTCGCCGCCGACCACGGCAAGCTGGCGCGTGGCGGGATTTGCCGTCGGGTCGGAGAAGAACAGCGCGCTGAGCGCGATCGACCAGTCGGCGAACTCGGTTTCATCGTCGATCTCGAGGCCGAAATAATCGCGGCAGATACGCACCGGAACGATCTTCATCAGCCCGGCGATCGCATCGAAGCCAGGGCTGGCGCGGGTCATGATGTCGCGCGAATGGCGCTCGGCGATCGGCCTGACGGTGGCTTCGACCTCCGCCGGCGGGAACGCGCTCAGCACCGCCGATTTCATCTGCCGGTACGCGGCGCCGTCCTGCATGCCGAGAATGAAATTCGAGCCGCGGGCGAGTTCTGCCATTTCCGGCCCGTAAGGCGTCTCGAACTCGTCGCCGCGCTCCAATATGTCGCGCACATCCGCGCCCTTGGTGACGAGCAGGAAATTGCCGAAACCTACATTCGGCTTGAAGCGCCGCAGCAGCGCCAGCAGCCAGCGGGGATCGCCGAGAAGAACGCCGGCTATGCGCGAAGCGATGCCGCCCTTGGAGCGCAGCCGGTCGATGTCGAACGGCGGCATCTCGGCAACCGGGCGCTGGCTCTTCTGGGCGGCCCGGACAGCGGCGAAATACTTCAATGTGATCATGCGCGCTCAAGCCCCCCGGCTGTCCACGTCAATGCGATGCCGGCAATCTGTCTGGCCTAGGTTTGCATTGGTCCGGCGTATGTGAATTCGTTCACAGTCATTTGTTGTCGGTGCAAGCGATCATGCAGCTGACTTGGCCCGATCGAAATTGGCGATCAGGAAATTGTTCTTTGCCGGGTCGACGAACGGTATCCAGCGGATCCTTTGCTCGGAAAAATCGGGATGCCTGGTCATGAAAATGGTGAGTTCCCGCGCCGCCTCGTCACGCCTGCCGCTTCTCATCAGGGCGCCTATCTTCAGGAACCTGGCGTAAAAGTAACTTGGCGACAGGTTGAGCGAGCGCTCGGCGGTGGCGATCGCGGCCGGCCAGTCCTCGACGAAGCAATAGGCGGCGGCCAGTTCACCCAGATTGTGGAACCGATAGAGGTCGAACGGACTGAGCCTCTCGGTATCGAGGAAGAACGGGATCGCGCCGGTCGCGTCGCCAAGCAGCAGGTGCGCGCTGCCCATGGCCGAGCGGGCGAAGGCGAAGCTCGGATTGATGTGGATCGCCTCGGCAAGGTGCTCGGCCGCCAATGCCGGAAGGCCGCGCATGATGTCGGCCGCGCCGAGATAGGCATGCGGGCGCGCATCGAGGCTGTCCATCAGAAGCGCCTTGCGCGCAAACGTCTCGACTTTTTCCAGATCGTCGCTGTCGCCGAAACGCAGCCAAGCCCGCCAGAAATACCACCAGGCCAGTTCGTTCAGCACGGCGCTGGAGTTCGGATCTTCCCGGTACGCCTTGTCGAAGAATTCGAGGGCGATTTCGGTATCGCGGCGCGTGCGCCTGTTCATGTGCCAGCGGCCGCGCCTGACCAGTTGCCAGGTTTCAAGGCTTTCCCAAGGCACCTGGAACGTGCGCGCCTGCTCGGCGCGATCGACCTCCTTGTCGAGGATGGAAACGATCTCGCTGCCGATCTGGTCGCGCAGACTGAAGATGTCGACGAGGTCGCGATCGAAACGTTGCGACCAGACCAGGCGCCCGTTCGACGTATCCGTCAGCGACGCGTTGAGACGGAGTTGCCTGTCGGAGCGCGCCAACACGCCGCCGACGATGTAGCGCGCGCCGAGCGCGTTGCCGATCAGCCTTGTGCCCAGGCTGTCGTCGCGGAACTGGAAGCTCGAGCCCTTGGCGATGACCGAAAGCCAGCGCGTGTTGGAAAGACCGTAGATAATGTCCTCGGCAATACCGTCCGCCATATAGCCGATGTCGGGTTCGCTGCCATTGGCCTGAAACGGCAGCACAGCGATGGCCGGGGGGCCCTTGGAACCTGGCTTGTACTGGCCGGGCGCGGCCGGGATGGAAGCGAAGGAAGCCGGCGTGGCAGGCCCGTTGCCGCCCCGGCCGGCGATCAGGACCCGCACCGGCAGGGCAATGTTCTTCAAGCTGAACTCGCCCAGATCGGTGAAGACCGCCGCGGTCTTGTCCTTCACGTGGTACCAGGTCGTCGCCGAGATTGCGACGCCGTCATGGGGGGCGAATTCCTGAAGCCGGGCGGCGATGTTCACGTCGTCGCCATAGAGACGGCCCTCGCGGACAATGACGTCGCCGGTGTTGATGCCGGCGCGGAACGGCATGCGCATGTCCTCAGCGGCCGCGGCATTCAGCGCCGTGATGCGGGCCTGGAAATCGAAGGCCGCCCGCAAGGCTTCGATCGGATTGCCGAATTCGGCCATGATGCTGTCGCCGGCGTCGCCGAACGTACGCCCGCCAAACGCACCGCAACTGTCGGCGATGATGTCGCGCCTCTCCTCGAAGGCAGCGACAGCCAACTCGTCGTCGATGCCCATCAGCCTCGAGAACCCTACGGCGTCGATTGAAATGATTGTCGCAAGCTGACGGGTGTAATTCCGTTCAGCCATGATCGAGCCCCCAGTCCCCGCTTTCAGTCCAGAACCGGCGACCTGCGCTCAAGAAAACGCAACGCCGCCCGCTGACGGAATCCTCAGCAGGCCCGGCGCGTCGTTGCCACCCGGTTATATCTGAACTGTATCAGGGTCTTGCCGAAAGCTCTACCACGAACAGCTAATATGACGAACGCTCCATCCGGCACATGGTTAGTTATTCGTTACGTCGAGCACCCCATCAGCGTCACACTGTTGCACATTGAAATCATGTGTTCTTTTACTGTAAGGCAATGCTGAATTGGCTGTCGCCAGCCGACGACCGGCGCATCGAGCCAGGCGTTTCACGGTGTGTTATTTTCAAACTGCGGAACCAACCCGCCCGAGTGCAGGTTTGTGACCGCATCCCGGACAACACGAGATTTGAGAGGCTCTTATGCGCATCGCTGTTCTAGCAACCTGTATCGCGGCCTTCCTTGCCGCCGGACCGGCCGTCGCGGCGGATAGCCAGAACCTGCCGCCGCAAAATGCGATGAAACTCTCGGAGATCATCGCCAAGGTCGAGCGGCGCAGCGACTTCCGTTATGTGAAGGGCGTCGATTGGGATAGCGACGGCTACACCGTCACCTACTACACGACGGACAAGGCCAAGGTCCAAATCACCTACGACCCCGTCACCGGCGAACCCAAATAGGCCGTGTTCGCTTGACGGTCTCGGCCGCTCCGAGAGACCTGCATTCGGCATGGACTTCATCGTCAAAGGCGCCACAGTTGGAGGATAATATGCGGCTTCACATCTGCGCGAGCGCCTTGCTTGTGGCCGCATTGATGCTTGGGAGGTCCGGGCTGGCGTGGGCGGACGGTCCGTCGTTCGATTGCCGAAAGGCGCGGCTGCCCACCGAAAAGGCGATCTGCTCCGACCCGCAAATGTCGGCCATCGACGCTTTGGTCACCAAGGCCTATGGCGGCTTCGAGCCCGCCTTCGGTGGCGACAAGCGCAAGATCGCGAGGGCGCTGGTCGCTGATCGGAACGCCTGCGGAACGGATGCGGCCTGCATCGTCAGCGCCCAGAACAATGCGTTGCAGACATATGGCAGCGCGCCGTCCTGGGTGCAGGATTACAACATTGCGCTTATCGGCAGGAAGGCGCTCGACTTTGCCGCGGAGACGCCGAAACCGACCGATCAGCCCCTGCCCGCGTCGATCGGGAAATGCGGCTTCACCCATATCGAGGCGCTGACGACGAGGTTGGGTGAAGACCCGTTGGAAACCGCCGATCCGGAAGCCGGTAGCGCGGCGAGGTTCACCAATGGCGGCACCGCGGTCTCCTACGACCGCGAGCCGGGACTGGCGAGTTCCAAGGTTGGCGATCCGGTCGTCATGTGCCTGATCGTGATCCCGCGCGATTGTCCGAAAGACGATCTGCGCGGCCGGGTTTACTATGCCATCGACCTCGCCGCCAAAGGCGCATGGGCCTTGCCCGATTCGCAGCATCTGTGCGGCGGTGCCTGAGGATCCAGGCGTCGCGCCGCGGAGTTCGGCGGGGCGGGCCGCCCTTGCATCGTCGCAACTTTGGTGGCTGACTGCCCGCCCTGATTGCGGGCACGGGGTGCATGGCAATGATCGGCTACGTCCTGAAGCGCATCCTGATGGTGCTGGTCGGCTATCTGGTCGCGGTGCTTGCCGGGTTGATCGCGGTTGTGGTGATCTACGCGATATTGAGTTCGCTGCCCAACGCGCCGGGCTACTTCGAACTGATGGAGCTCACGCCCGTCGCCGCGCTGGCGGTGCCGCCGCTCGGCATGTTCGTCTACTTCCTGACGATCATCCTGACGGGGATGCAGACGCTGGTCTTTGCCTTGATCAGCGAGTTGTTTTCGCTGCGCAACTTTTGGCTACACACGCTGTTCGGCGCCGCCGCCGCGACTGCCGGCTTCATGCTGATATGGCCCGACGCCGCCGATGATCCGGAACGCTGGGCCGACATGAGCATCATCGCCGGCGCCGGCCTCGTGGCCGGGCTGATCTACTGGTTGATCGCCGGGCGTGACGCCGGCTTCCGCCAGCCGCTCGTCAAAGCAGTTCCAGGAAAGGCGTGAGGCGGTCAGGCTCGGCGGCTTGGCCGTCGCCTTCCGTACGGAACTGCGAGAAAGCAAACAGTGCTCAGCTTGACGGCGTGCGCACCGCTTCGGTCGCGTCCAGCGCCTGCATCAGCTTGGAATCGCGGTCATAGACGTCGTCGAAATACTCGACCTTGCCGGACATATCGGGCCAGGCGGTGAAATAGGCGACATAGACGGGGATGACGCGGGTGACATTCTCGGTCGAATGCCCGTGCTTCAGCTTCTCGGCGATATCGTCGACCGAGGTGTCAAGCACGGCGGCGGCCATGCCGCGCGGATCCTGCAGCCGGATGCAGCCATGGCTGAGCGCGCGCATGTCGCGCGCGAAGAACGACTTCTGCGGCGTGTCGTGCATGTAGATGGCGTGCTTGTTGGGGAAGAGGATCTTCAATTCGCCCAGCGCATTGGCTTCGCTCGGCTGCTGGCGCACGCTGAACGGGATGTTGGCGCCATACGCGCCCCAATCGACCGCCGAGGATGGGATGCGCTTGCCGCGCGCATCGGTCACCTCATAGCCGGCGCGATCGAGGTAGCCGGGGTCGCTGCGCAGCCGCGGCAGCATCTCATTGACGATGATCGACTGCGGCACGCCCCAATAGGGATGGAAGTCGACCTGCTTGATCTGGTTGTAGAAGAAGGCGGTCTGGTTGGTGACGCGGCCGATAACGGCGCGGGTTTTCAGCTTCTCCTCGCCATTGTCGATATAGCTGGCGGTGAAGGCCGGCTGGTTGATGAAGACGCGCGGACTGCCGAGATCCGACGGCAACCAGCGAAGTTCCTCGAGCGCCGCCTTGACCTTCTCGATCCTGTCGGCCTTCGACGCGCCCGCCAGCGAGGCCACCGTGCGCGGACCGATGACGCCGTCGCCCTTCATGCCTTCCCGCTGCTGCACCGCCTTGATCACCGGCACCAGCTCGGGTTCATAGACTTCGCTATTGCCCAGCCTGGCAAGGACCTCGCCGTAATTGCCACCCATCTCATCGTCGAGATTGCGAGCAATCAGCGTCAGCAATTTGGGCAACTCGGGGCTGCTCTGGCCGGGCTTGAGCAGGAGCTTTGGATCGACGACGATCTCGTTTTCCTCGCTGGCCTCGAGCGCTTCCAGTTCGACGCGCAGCGCCTGGTATTCGGCGTTCTGCGGATGCCGCGATTCCAGATAGGTGCGTACCTCCTGTGTGTGCGCCAGCGTCTTGAGCACGCCTTCCGGATCGTGCGGCTTGGCCGGGAAATCGTAATAGCCGGTCATCCGGTTGGGATCGACGCGACCGCTCTGGGCATCATGGGCGTAGCGCAGCACGCGCGCCGACAGCGCCATCTCGAAGCGGACCAGTTCCTTGGTGCGCTCTTCCGGCGCGGCGGAGGTCGAGGCAGTCGGAACGTCTACGGAATAGTCGGCCGGCGTCAGGGCGTAGCTCGCAGCCTCGCCCAGGACCCGCACCGCGTCC
>JAFKFE010001229.1 GCA_017308345.1 Alphaproteobacteria bacterium
TCTCGGCGTATTTGGCGTCCAGCTCGTCGTTCTCGGCCTTGGCGGTGTCGTGGCGGGCGATTTCTTCCGCGCTCATTTCTTCCGGCTCGGCATAGACGCGCCGCATGCCGGAGGTATGGCCATAGGGGAAGCTGATCGCCGCTTCGGCCCATTTCCAGCCGTCGGCGCGGATGGCCTCTGCGTCGACCTTCAGCTTTTCGAAGACCAGCTGCTCGAGAAGGGCCGCGTCCTGGAACCAGCCGCCGGAGTCCTGTTCGAACAAGTCGCGCAGGATGATCCCGCCGGCCGCCTCATAGGCTTCGGCGCCGACATAGACCGCACGGCGATCGTCGGCGCGAACCGTGGTTTCCGTCAGAAGACGTCTGATGTAATAGGGCTCCTGCATATTCGAATTGTCGGAAATGCGCTCCCAGACCTGCTCCTGGCGGGCATGGTCGTCCGAAATCGAAAACGCCATGAGCTGTTCAAGCCGGATCTCATCCTGTTCGTAGAGATCGAGAAGCTTCGGCGAGACATTAGCGAGCTTCAGCCGCTGCCTGACCGTGTTCGCGGATACGAAATACCGGGCGGCGATCTCCTCGGTATCGAGCCCCTGCTCGCTGAGCGTCTGGAACGCGCGGAACTGATCGAGAGGGTGCAGGTTTTCGCGATGGACATTCTCGGCGAGCGAGTCGTCCTCCATGCTGGTCTGGTCGGAACGATTGACGATGCAGGGCGTCGGCGCGGTCTTCACCATTTCCTTGCGCTTGACCAGAAGCTGCAGCGCCGAGAAACGGCGGCCACCGGCGGGGACCTCGTATGGATGAGGCCGCGACGCGCGATATCGGTAGCCAGATCCTCGATCGAAACGCCGTTCTTGATCCGGCGGACGTTCTTCTGAGACAGGAACAGCTTGTCGAAGGGGATGTTTTCGGCCTGATTGAGGGTGATCTTCTGAATGGCGCTCTTTGCCATGGTCAGGGTCTCCGTGACGGGCAGCCCGGGGCCTCTCCCCGAACCTCCAAACCCGTCAGTGCGCCAAGCACAGCCCTCCAACTCTAGACCTGAAAGGAGAACGCCAAGTTGGAAGACTAGCCACCAACATCTCCGGAGGGCGAAAAACCCTCCCCGCCACACGGTGCAGCGTGGGGCGCGAAGTGAACGGGTGAGGCCGACCGGGTGCTTCCGGGAGGCCGTAAATCAGCAGAACCCGTTAAAGCCGGGCGTGAGGGAACTTCCGATCCCGAGAACGGCCCGGCCAGCGAGTCCGCCATGGAGAGGGAAACCGAACCGATGGCCGAAGCCCCGTCAGGAGGTTCCTCACCGACTCGGAAGTGGGTGAGGCAGTCGAAAGACTTGTGGAGCGCCGACGCGCGATTGATGGGTGCGCGTCAGGGACGTCGGGGCAACCCGCCGTCAGCCGCCGGGAAAGCCTGCAAGGCCCGGAAGCCGGATTCCACACGGGGTAGAGTCGGCTCCTAAAGCGGACGAGGAGCAGTTGGTGGAACTTGGGAACCCGCCCGCGTTGCCGAACCTCTTGGGGATCGGCTGGCCGAAGCGACCGGCGAGCGCGCGAAGCGGGGGCGGAGCCTGCGTAGTAGTCGGAGGACGGGAAAGCCGTCCACATAGCGAAGGCGGGCAGTGGATACATTTTGCAAGCAGGAGAAGGACAATCATGTCCGACACGGTGAATACCGGGTTCATTCTCGACATGCAGCGCAAGCTGTATCGGTGGAGTGCTGCGGACCCCGACAAGAGGTTCGCGGATCTGTTCAATATTGTATGTGATCGCGGAACGCTGCTTCATGCTTGGCAAAGGCTGGCCCGTAACAAGGGCAGCAACACGCCCGGCACGGACGGCGTGACGCGCAAGGCGGTCGAAGGGCGACCCGATGGTGTCGCAGGCTTTCTGGAGGAAATCCGGCAAGACCTGCGGCGAGGAACTTACCGGCCCCAACCTGTCCGGCAGAGGCTGATCCCGAAGCCGGGCAAACCGGGAAAGTTCCGGCCCTTGG
>JAFKFE010000553.1 GCA_017308345.1 Alphaproteobacteria bacterium
CTAAGGACAAGGTCGTCGGGGTGGACGGCATGGTCTAAGCCTGTTGGGATTCATCTGGAATTGATGACGCCAAAGGGGAGGTAGATGAGGCTCTCGAAGCCTGTGTCTGTTTTGCAGCTCTCATTGCGAGGCGCTTGAATTCTTTAATTTTACCGAAGAAGTTCTCGATAAGAAAGGCGGCCACTCAACGCCGCCGCCCGCCGTGTTCTGCAGAAGTACGTCGACGGGACTTTGATTTTGGCGATGGATTTGCAGGTGACTTTCGCGGTGCCTTCAACCGTCCCGCTGCTTTCCGATCTTTTTGAGATCGACGGGGTTTCTTACACGATGAAGGATATCCGGGCGATCCCGGCAGCAAGGGTTCCTGTGGCTTTTGTGGCCAGGTGGCAGTTAAGGAAACAGTACCAACGATTGCTAGAACCACGGTCGCAATCGAACCAATGGCAGTCCAGTCCATGGTGTCGCTCCTCTGATCAAGGCACGACACCCTTAATATACACGTTTTGTTGCGATGCAATACGTCTTGTAGCAGATCGAACGCCCAGGAGTTTGTCTGCAAACTGAGCCGAGCGGCATTTTCCTTTTCAGACGCGCCGCGACGATGGCGATCAGGCCGCCACGAATTCCGGCACGATGACCGAAGGCGGCGTGTTGCGGCTGCGTCCGATGCGCTGCACGCCGTCGATCAGGATCATGCCTATGCCGGGCATGTTGCCAAGCGTCATGGCGTCGAGCACGCCTTCGCCGGCGCCGCCCATCGCCTGGTCGATGAAGACGAGGTCAGCGGCAAGACCTTCGGCTATGCGGCCGCGATCCGTCAGGCCGCGCATCTTCGCGACGTTCCCGGTGGCGAGGCAGATCGCAACCTCCGGCGCCACGTCGCCCAGCGAGGCGAGCATGGTGACAAGCCGCAACATGCCGAGCGGCTGCACGCCGGAGCCCGCCGGACCGTCGGTGCCCAGCACCAGCCGGTCGAGCGCGCCGATCTCGCGGATCACGTTCAACACGAAAAGGGCGGCGCGCATATTGCCGTTGTGAACGATCTCGAGATAGCGCGGGCTCTTCTCGCAGATCAGCCGCAGTTCGGCCTCGGGCAGCGAGGTGGGGCCGCCATTGAGATGCGCGGCGACATCGGCATCGACTTCGAGCACGGTTTCGGAGCCGATGCGCGCGGAGCCCGGAATGGAGTGACCGCCGGTATGCGTCATCGAGGTCATGCCGTTGCGGCGCGCCCACTCGATCATCTTGCGGCCGGTGGGTCCATCCTTGACCGCGCCCAGCCCGAACTCGCCGATCAGCGTGACGCCGGCGGCGGCAAGCTCCTCGAAATCCTTTTCCTCGAGCCCCTTCTCCAATATCAGCGCGCCCGCAAGCACCTTCATGCCGAGCGGCGAAAACCGCGAGAAGGCGCGCTGCGCCGTGATCGCCAGCGCCTTGACGCCGACGACGTCGCCCGGCCTTCCGGGAACATGCACCTCGCCTGCCGAGACCAGTGTCGTGACGCCGCCATGCAGCGTGGATTCGATCCAGCCGAGCTGGTTCTGCCGCGGCGTCCAGTCGCCCATAACCGGGTGCGAATGATTGTCGATCATGCCGGGCATGATCGCCGAGCCCCTGGCGTCGATCACCGCGCCGCCGGAGCCGATACCGATCGCGCCTTCGCGGCCGATGGCCGCGATCAGGCCGTTCTCGATCACGATCGTGTCGGCATCCGCCACCGGCCGGGCGATGTCGCCCGTCAGGACCGCGCCAAGATTGCGGATGACGAGACGGCTCGCTTCGCCGCCGGCTTTGTGAGAATGCTGCATGCTGCCAACAAGTCCTTGTGTGTGCCCGCGAACGAGCGGATCGCCCGGCATGGAAGGATGCCGACCCTGGCGCTTGCCGCGGGATATCGATTGAGAAGGCCGGACGGAGCCGGACGCACCGCCTGAGGTGCTATGCCGTTTCGTCCGCCCCGCTGATGCGGTTGAGAAGCTCGAGCAGCGTCGCCTGCTCTCCCGGGTTCAGCGGCGCAAGCAACCGGCGCACCACCTCCATGCTGCGGTCGAGCAAGGGCAAGGTGTAATGGACGCCGGCATTGGTCAGCGTGATCATCGTCATGCGCTGGTCGGTTTGCGAGCGCTTGCGTTCGATCAGCCCCCTTTTCATCAGCGCCTTCACCACCAGGCTGATGGTCGAGGGGTCCATCTGGGTCAGGCGGCCGAGATGGTTCTGCGAGACCTCCCCGTGGCGCAGCAACGTCGCCAACGCCGCATGCTGTGTCGGCGTCAAGTCGGCATGCGGCATCACTTCCTGAAAACAGGCAGTCGCCCGCTGATGCGCCTTGCGCAGGATATGCGCGGCATGGTGCTCGAGCGAATATCCGGTGCGCGCGTAGAAGGCGAGAATCTCCTCGCGGCCCAGTTCCGGCAGCTCGAACGCAGCGCCTGGACCGGCGGACAAGGTCTTCTCGCCTATCTCCTCTTCGCCACTCAATGCCGTTTCCATGTTCTTCTGTTCGTTCAAAGGCCGCGAGCCCTCCATTGCGAAAGCTAACCGTCGTTGTCTCAGGCGGCAATCATGTTGGCGATCGGCGCGCCCTCGCGCAGCGCCGTGACGACGGTGGCCGAATCCGACACCACGCCGAAATGCGTCGCGATGTCGTAGAGCGAGCTCTCGTGTTCGCGCGGCCCCGTCGCCGCGCAGGCGTCGGCAGGCACGACCACGTCGTAACCGATGAAGAACGCATCATGCACCGTCGAGCGCACGCAGATGTTGGTCACCACGCCGCATACCACCAGCTGGTCCACCTGCATGTCCTTCAGCGTCAGATCCAGATCCGTCTGGAAGAAGGCCGAGTAACGCCGTTTGATCACGTGGATCTCGTCCGCTCGCGCCCCGAGATCCTCGATGACCTCGACCGCCCACGTCTTCTCCAACCCATGCGGCGTGCGCTTTTCCCATTCGCGCTCGCGGCGCATGCCCGGGCGATGCGCATCGTGCACCCAGATCACCGGCGCGCCGACCGCCCGCGCGGCCTCGATCAGGGCCAGTTGCGGCGCGACGAGCCTTTCATAGCCGGGAAGCACCATCTTGCCGCCGGGCTTGCAGAACTCATTGATCATGTCGACGACCACGAGCGCGGCGCGCGCCGGATCGAGCCTGAGCTGGCGATCCTGGAAATGCGCGGAAAAGACATCCACCGACATGGGCTCGCCCTCTTTTCTCACCGTCATCTTTGTTGATGATCAAACAAGACGCCGAACGCCGGTGAAGTCAAGTGGTTTTTGAGCGCCGCGCGGAAATCTCCCATATCTGTGAAAAATAATGCTTTCTTTAGCAGGAAAACAGCCGAAACTTGCAACTTGACAAGGCGGAAACCTTGTCGCTTACTCATATGACAATCAATGAATTGCTCGGGCTTCAGGACGGCTCGCGCATCAACAGAGGGGTTCCTGAGATGCTTGGTTCCGTGCCCAATTCGCGCATTGTTTTTGCCCCCGCCTCCCTCAAGAAAGCCGTTTTCGCCGCCGCGCTGACCGCCGCTCTCGTCCCGTCCCATCTGTCGGGCGTCGCGCGGGCCGAAGGCGTCACGCTCAAGGTGTTCGGCGGCTCTTCGCTGGACGTGTTGGCGCCGCGCGAGAAGCCCGAAGTCCAGACGCAGATCCGCGAGCAGATCGTTTCCGGCTTCCTGAAGGAGCACCCGGACGTCGCCGCCGTCGACTGGGACGCGCAGGGACCGCAGTCCGGTTCGCTGCAGCGCATGATGACGGCCAAGCTTTCCGGCCAGGAAATGGACCTGATCGCCTGCTCGGCCTATTGGGTCAACGGCGCCTATGTCCGTCGCGGCCTGCTCAAGCCCATCACCGATGAGGTCAAGCCGTTCGCGGGCAATGTCGATGCCACCAGCCTCGGCGCCTTCACTGTCAACGGAAAGCTCTACGGCGTGCCGATCAGTTCGCTGTCGACCTCCACGATCTTCTACAATGTGGAGCTCTTCAAGAAGCTCGGCATTCCCGAGAAGCCGACCTACGAGGATCTCAAGGCGGCCGTGCCGAAACTGCAGCAGGCGGGCGTCATTCCGCTGCTGCATCAGGGCGCCAACGCGGTCATGTGGCCGATGTGGTATTTCGAGGCGCTGGCGCAGTCCAGCGGCGATCCGATCGCCCTGACCCAGGCGCAGCTCGAGGGCAAGGAGCCCTTCAACGACGCCGCAAGCATCGGGGCCTTCCGCCTGATCAAGCAGTGGGTGGACGACGGCATCCTGTCGAAGGACTCGCTCTCGGTCGACATGGACGGCATGCGCGCCGCCTTCGCCAGCGGCAAGAGCGCGATGTATTATGGCGGCACATGGGAAGTGCCTTCGCTGAAGGACAGCGTGAAGAGCTTCACCTGGGGGGTGTTTCCCTTCCCCAAGATGCCCGGCACCAAGGGCGAGCCGAAACATGGCGGCGGCGCCGACAACGGCATGTGCCTTTCGGCCTCGATCCCGGACGAGAAGGTCAAGCCGGCGCTTGACTTCATCGCCTATCTCACCAAGCCGGAAGTGGCCAAGATCTACCTGGCGGCGGACCAGCCCATCGCGACCTCCATCAAGGGTGTCGATGGCGTGAACGAACCCTATGCCGCGTCGCTGCGTGAAACGACCTTCCCGAACACGGTGAACTTCATTGACTGGATGTGGCCGAGCGAGGTGACCACGGCGGTCGCTTCCGGCATCGCCGGTGTCGTCGGCGGCACCGCCACGCCCGAAGATGCGGCGGCCAGCGTACAGGCGGCGTTCAAGACGCTGGTCGACGAAGGCAATTGGCCACCCAAGGACTGAGCCGCGGCCTCCCAAGCACAGCGACCATCCTCCCCCCGCCGCGGGCCGGGCACAAGCCGGCCCGCGGCGCCATGCCCAGGCAGAAAGACATCCCATGACGCGCGCGGCCAGACAGCGGTTCTCCATCGGCTACCATCTCAACAGCTGGGACCTGACCGGCCAGCCACTGCGGCCCGCGCTCGAGTTCCTCGCCGGCCAGGGCTTCGGCTGGTTCGAGATCCTTGCCTTCACCAGCCTGTCCGACCAGTTCGCGCGCAAATACATGCAGCTCGGCGATCTGCCGCCGCCCGGCGTCACCACCGACACCGACATCCTGCGCCGCTACGCGCTGCTGTCGGAAGCCCAAAGCAATCTCGGCATCAAGCTGTCCTCGCTCTATGTCAACGCCACCTTCGTCAACCCCAGGCTTTGGGACTATGAGCGCGACTGCCTGGTGACGCTCGCACGCCTGCTGAAAGGTTTTGGCGCGCCTGTGCTGGTGCTCGGCGGCGGCCCATCGGAAGCGTCCGGCAACGCGCACGGCACACAGGACTACAAGGCATTCTGCCGGGCGCTGGAAGACATCGGCCGCCGCACCGCCGACCTCGGCATCGCGACCGTCTATCATCCGCACCTCGACACCTTCATCGAACGCCGCGAGCAGCTCGACCGCATGATGGACGAGCTCGACACCCGGCACGCGGGCCTCTGCATCGACCCCGCTCATCTGGTGCAGACGCATTCCGATCCGGTCGACGCGCTGAAGACCTATGTCTCGGCCGTTCGCTACATGCACTTCAAGGACTCTCACGTCGACGACAATCTGAAGGGGCCGGAACGCTACGCCGCCTTCTGCGAACTCGGCGCCGGCGAGGTGGATCTGCCGGGCCTTGTCGATGTTTTGCTCGACGCGGAATACGACGGACTTGCCATCGTCGAGCTGGACGCATCCCGCAAGACCGCCGAGCAGAGCGCGCTCGAAAGCATCGAGTATCTGACCGGCACGCTGGGCCTGGCGCTGGCCCCCGCGAAAGGCTGAAGCAGGCATGGCGGCAAGCGGCCGACGGACAGGAGCGACCGGTGGCGATGCTTTCGCCGCCGGCCTGATGCTCGCTCCCGCCGCTCTGCTGCTCGGCGTCTTCTTCGTCTGGCCTTTCCTGCGCGGCCTGTGGATCAGCGCGACGCGCTGGGACGGCTTTTCCACACCGGTCTTCGTCGGCTTCGCCAACTACGCCCGGCTTTTCGGCGACAGCCTGTTCCAGGGCGCCCTGCTCAACAACCTGATCTTCGTCGCCCTCATCCTGATCTTCAAGAACGGCTTGGGCATGGGGCTCGCGCTTCTGCTCGACCGTGCGCTGTTCTTCCGCGGACCGATCCGCGCCGCCGTCTTCATCCCCGTCACGCTGTCATTTGCCGCGACGGGCCTGCTTTGGTCATGGATCTACAATCCGGTGTTCGGCCTTCTCAACGCCGCACTGGACCTCGTCGGGCTCGCCGGCCTCAAGCACTCCTGGCTCGGCGATGCCGACATCGCTCTCTATGCCATCGTCGCCGTCGACATCTGGAAGTGGCTGGGTTTCCACGCCGTGATCTATCTCGCCGGCCTGCAGACCATTCCGGGCGAACTCTACGAGGCGGCGCGTATCGACGGCGCCAGTGCATTTCACCGCTTTCGCCACATCACCTTGCCGCTGATGATGCCGGTCGTGCTGATCAACGTCATCCTCGGCCTGTCGGGCGCGTTCGTGCGTAACTTCGACATCGTTCAGGTGTTGACGCAGGGCGGCCCCAACCATGCCACCGAGGTGGTGATGACCTTGATGGTCAAGACCGCCTTCCAGGACGGCAATATGGGCTATGCGAGCGCCATGGGCTTCACGCTGTTCCTGATCGTCGGCCTCTGCTGCGTGGCTCTGCTTGCGCTCATGCGCCGCTCGAGGGTGGACCTGTGACGATGGCGGCGCCCGCCCCTGCCGTCTCGGCCGGCAAGGCCACCTCCGTTCCGATGCGGTGGCGGCGCCGCGCAATCTTCGGCCCGGGCATTGGCGAATTGGTCCTCGTCTACGGCCTGCTCGCGCTTGTCCTGATCGAGACGCTCTACCCGCTGATCTGGGTTCTGTTCGGCTCCTTCAAGTCGAAGGAAGAGGTGATCGCCAATGTCTGGGGGCCACCCGCGCATCTTTTGTGGTCGAACTATGCGGAGGCCTGGAAGATTTCCGGCATGGGCGCCCGCATCTTCAACTCCGCGAGCATCACCGCGGGCGCGCTGCTGCTTCTGGTGCTCGCGGCCACGCCCGCGGCCTATGCGCTGTCCCGCATCAGATTCCGCGGACGCAACGTCATTCTGGCCTTCATCGTCGCCGCCATGCTGGTGCCGCCGCAGGTGATGGCGATCCCTTTGTTCATGACGGCGCGCGACCTTGGGCTCGTCAACAGTCGCGTCGGCATCGCCATCATCCATGCCGCGTCGACATTGCCGCTTTCCATTTTCATCATGCGCAGCTTCTTCCTGACGCTGCCCATGGAACTGGAGGACGCCGCCCGCATGGACGGCGCGAACCGGGTGCAGACGCTGTGGCATGTGATGCTGCCGCTCATCCGCCCGGGCATCGCGCTGGTCACCATCTTCGCCTTCATCGAGATCTGGAACGACTTCTTCCTGGCCTTCCTGTTGCTGCGCGAGCCATCGGTGCAGACGATCCCGCTCGGCCTCGTCGCCTTCTTCCAGCAATACGGCTCGATGTGGAACCTGTACTTCGCCGCTCTCACGCTGACGACGCTGCCGGTCATCGCGGTGTTCCTGCTGATGCAGCGGCATTTCATCGCCGGCCTGACCGCCGGCGCGGTAAAGTCCTGAACCGGAGGTTGCGATGAGCGCATCCCAAACGCGCCCGCTGGGCATCGGCGTCATCGGCTGCGGCGAGATCGCGCAGCTCATGCATCTGCCGATCATCCATGAATTGCCACAGTTGAGGATCGCCGCGCTCTGCGACCTGTCGCGGAGCGTGCTCGACAGCCTGGGCGGCCACTATGGCGTCACGGCGCGCTACCGTGACTATCACGATCTGCTTGGCGACCCGGCGGTCGATGCGGTGGTCATATGCACCTTCGACCACGGACCCGTGGTGCGGGCAGCCATCGAGGCGGGCAAGCACTTCATCGTCGAGAAGCCGCTGGCTTTCACGGCGCAAGAGGCACGCCCGCTGGTCGCGGCGGCCACGGCCAGCGGCCTGACGGCCCTGGTCGGCTATATGAAGCTCTACGATCCTGGCTACCGGCTCGCCCTGGAGAAGATCGCGGCGATCGGCCGGCCAAGGATGATCCAGGTGCATGATTTCGCCGGCCGCTTCGACCGCTACCAGCAGCTCTACACCCAGGTGCGCGGCAAGGATGTCGACGCCGCCGTGATCAAGGCCGGTCAGCAGGAGGTGGCCGGCCGCGTCGCCGCGATGCTGGGCGAGCGGCACGCGCCCTATGCCGATCTCTACATGACGCTGCTGATGCTGGGCAGCCACGACCTCGCCGTGCTGCGCGGCGCCTTCGGTGTTGCCGAAACCGTGGCTTATGCGCAGGCGGTCGGCCCGACCCATCTGATGGCGGTGCTGGGCTTTGCCGACCGCGTGCCGGCGCTGCTGGAAGTCGCGTTCGGGGCGCAATATGAATGGTGGGACGAATGGATGACGGTCCACGGCGAGGCTGACGAGGTGCGCATCGACTTCCAGAACCCGTATGTGCGCAACGCGGCCGCCACCGTGCGCCTGCGCGAAGCCGCGGGCGAAGGCCCGAGCGAGCGCATCCTGCCCGGCACGCCCGAGACCGCCTTCCGCCGCCAATGGCAGCATTTCATCGCCTGCATCCGCGGCGAGGCAAAGCCGATCACCCAGCTTCAGGGCGGGCTCGACGATCTCGAACTTGCCGAACGCATCATCAAGGCGCTTCCGGCGAGAGCGCCCGATGAGGCAGCGGCATGAGACTTCCTGTGTCAACCTGTTGTGAGCAAGGCGATTGCGGCGGGGTGTTTTTTGGGGTCGTAAGGTGTGCCGTCTTGCCATGCACGCCAAAGGATTCTGAGCCATGCCCTGGCCAGGATGCGCACGGCGTGAGGGTGCCTG
>JAFKFE010001230.1 GCA_017308345.1 Alphaproteobacteria bacterium
GTCAGCGGCCTCGAGCATCTGGGCGAGGTCCATAACCGCCGTGGCACCAGGACGCGCTTCCACCCCGACGAGCAGATCTTCGGCAAGGCCGCCGCCTTCGAGCCGGCGCGCCTTTACCGCATGGCGCGCTCGAAAGCCTATCTGTTCGGCGGCGTCGAGATCCGTTGGACCTGCGATCCCTCGCTCATCAAGGAGAAGGACCAGACGCCGGCCAAGGCCGAGTTCCATTTCCCCGGTGGTCTGAAGGACTATCTCAAGGCGACGCTGGGCGACGAGTTCCAGGTCACGCGCGAGGTCTTCGCGGGGAAAAGCGATAAGCAGGGCGGCCACGGTTCGCTGGAGTGGGCGGTGACCTGGTTCGGCGGCGACGGGTTCCTCAACTCCTACTGCAACACCATTCCGACCCCGGAAGGCGGCACGCACGAGGCTGGCCTCCGCAACGTGCTGACGCGCGGACTGCGCGCCTATGCCGACCTCATCGGCAACAAGCGCGCCTCGATCATCACGACCGAGGATATGATGATCTCGGCCGCCGGCATGCTGTCGGTGTTCATCCGCGAGCCGGAATTCGTCGGCCAGACCAAGGACCGGCTGGCGACGATCGAGGCGATGCGCATCGTCGAAAACGCCATCCGCGACCCGTTCGACCATTGGCTGGCCGACAATCCGCAGGAAGCCTCGAAGCTCCTGGAGTGGGTCATCGCGCGCGCCGACGAGCGCGTGCGCCGCCGCCAGGAAAAGGAAGTCTCGCGCAAGAGCGCGGTGCGCAAGCTGCGTCTTCCGGGCAAGCTCGCCGATTGCACGCAGAACGCGGCCGCCGGCGCCGAGATCTTCATCGTCGAGGGCGACTCGGCCGGCGGCTCGGCCAAGCAGGCGCGCGACCGCGCCAGCCAGGCGGTGCTGCCGCTGCGCGGCAAAATCCTCAACGTCGCCAGCGCCGGCAACGACAAGCTTGCCGCCAACCAGCAGATCTCCGATCTGACCCAGGCGCTCGGCTGCGGCACGCGCTCGAAGTATCGCGACGAGGATCTGCGCTACGACCGCGTGATCATCATGACCGACGCCGACGTCGACGGCGCGCATATCGCTTCGCTGTTGATCACCTTCTTCTACCAGGAGATGCCGAACCTGATCCGCGGCGGCCATCTCTACATGGCCGTGCCGCCGCTCTATTCGATCCGGCAGGGCGGCAAGGTCGGTTACGCCCGCGACGACGCGCACAAGGACGAAC
>JAFKFE010001231.1 GCA_017308345.1 Alphaproteobacteria bacterium
TTCCGGCGCCGCGTCGATCTGGTCATAGCGCTTGTATTCGCCAAAATACTTCGTGATCGCCGCCGTCAGCGACGTCTTGCCATGATCGACGTGGCCGATCGTGCCAATGTTCACATGCGGCTTGGTGCGCTCGAATTTACCTTTTGCCATAGTCTCTTTCCTTGGACGGCCTTGACCTTCAGTTCAGTCGAATGCGGGGCGATTAGCGACAACGGCCGAAAAACACAAGTGCCTTGTGGCTGAGCGGATTCCCGCTCGACCCGAACCAATGGACGATTTCAGTGGGATGTGGCGCGGATATAGGGTCGCCGCTCGTAAAATCAAAGGCTCCGGACTGGCCCATTGCCGCCGTGTCGCCGCTCTGATCTTGTCCGCCGCATGCAGTTCATCCCATCCAATATCCGCGGTCCGCTGTTCATGATCGTCTCGACCGGGTCTTACCTCGTCAATGACACGATGATGAAGCTCGCGACCGCGGGACTGCCGCCCTATGAGGTGCTCCTGCTGCGGGGTGCCGCCGCGACGCTGTGGGGCGTGCCGCTGCTGCTGATGCTGGGTTACGCCAGGCAGATCCCGATGCTCTTCGAGCGCAAGGTGCTGCGCCGCAACCTGTTCGAGTTGCTGGCGATCCTGTGCTATGTCGTCGCCCTGGCCAACATGCAGATCGCGGATTCCACCGCGCTCGGGCAGATCACGCCGCTTATCGTGCTGATCGGCTCCTCAATGCTGTTCGGCGAGAAGATCGGCGCCACGCGCATGGCGCTGATCGGCCTCGGCTTTGTCGGGGCGCTCATGGTGGCGCAGCCGACCATGCAAGGCATTTCGGTCTATGCGCTGCTCGCGCTCGGCAACGCGGCCTTCGCGGCGGTGCGCGATCTTGCCGGCCGCAAGGTGGGTGCCGACGTGCCCGGCATGATCGTCGCCATCTCGGCGGTCGTGGTGGTGCTGGCAGGCTCAGGCGCGGCGCATCTCGTCTCCGAGCAATGGGTGATGCCCGGGGGCCATCATCTGCTGCTGATCGCGGGAGCCGGCTTCTTCCTGATTTTCGGCCACCTGTTCCTTTTCCTGTCCTACCGCGTCGGCCACACGGCGACGGTCGCGCCCTTCTTCTATTGCTTCGCGCTCTGGGGCGTCATTTCGGGCATCTTCGTGTTCGATGAAATCCCCAATGCGGTGGCGATCGCCGGCATCCTGCTGATCGCCGTCAGCGGCGTGCTGATCGTGGTGATG
>JAFKFE010001232.1 GCA_017308345.1 Alphaproteobacteria bacterium
GGCGGAGGTCGTCGTCGTCGACGACGGTTCCACGGACAAGACGGCCGAAGTCGCCCGGTCCGCCGATGACGCAGTCGCTGTAATAGCGGTCGAGATTGTCGACGTCGAAGGCGCCGCTGAAACCGCCGCGCGTCATCAGCGGGAGCCCGTTGATGGTGATGCCTTGCCTGACCACCTCGTCGCGCGTGAGGTTGACGGGCGCGCCCTGATTGTTGGGTCCGTCGCCCGAAACGTCGATGACCCGCTTGGTGCCTTGGAAACCGCTCTCGGCGAACAGGTCGCTGCCGAAGGTCAGCGCGCCGGAGATCGAGGTCCGCCGGGCGCTGTCCGGCGGGCGTGCATTCAGTTGCGCCACCACCTTCTCGGCATCGTCGCGGCTGGCGATCACCGTCCACGGCACGATCACCCGCTGCCAGGTCGTTCCCGCCCATTCGACATAGGTGACGGCGATCTTGCCATAGGCGCCGTCGGCGATCGCCTTCAGCACATTGTCATGCGTGAGCGCCGCCGCGTAGCCGTGACGCTGGATCTCCAGCTCGGCCGGCGACATGGAAAGCGACACGTCCACCGCCAGCACCAGTTCGACATCGACCGGCTCGGCGGGAGAAGCCACTTGCGTCAGCCAAAGCGCCAGCGCCAAAGCGGCACTGCCTGAGGCGATATGCCTTGCGCGGGCATAAGCGGACATGGGCAAAGGTTAAGCGAAAATCGCCGCGCGCAAAAGCCGGGAATTCCCGGCATCGGATTCCGCTGGCGCGACGACCTTCCTAAAAATACCGCGCGAGATTCGAACGGATGCGCTCCAGCACCGTATCGCCGGAAAGGTCGGGCACGAATTTCGCGCCGGTGATCGCTTCATAGGCCTGGACATAGACCGCCGAGGTCTGATTGACGAGTTCTTCCGGAATGAGCGGGATCGGGTCCTTGTATGGATCGCATCGCGCCGACACCCAGGAGCGGACAAAGTCCTTGTCGAAGCTGTGCGGTCGGCCGCCGCTCGCGAACGCCTCGTTGTAGCTCGCCGCGATCCAGTAGCGGCTGCTATCGGGCGTGTGGATTTCGTCAGCCAGCACGATGGCGCCATCCGGCGCGGTGCCGAATTCATATTTGGTGTCGGCCAGGATCAGGCCGCGTTCGGCGGCGCGCTGCTGGCCGCGCGCGAACAGGCTCAGCGCATAGCGCGATACGATGTCCCATTGTTCCCGCGTGAGCAGCCGCTGGTCGATGATC
>JAFKFE010001233.1 GCA_017308345.1 Alphaproteobacteria bacterium
GTCGGCGCGGTAGAGCTGGCCGTCGGTGATCGCCAGCACGCCCTTGGTCTTGCCGTGGAAGGAATTCTCGGCATAGACGATTTTCGGCCGCTTCGGGCCCGCGGCGCGCTCGGCGAGCTTCACCGCCGCCTCCATGGCCTCCGAACCGGACGAACCGAGGAACACCATGTCGAGATCGCCGGGCGAGCATTTGGCGATGTTGTGCGCGAGCGCCGCCGCATATTGCGACATGAAGGCGATCGCGATCTCCTGGCGCTTCTCCTCCTGGAATGTCTTGCGGGCTTCCAGGATGCGCGGATGGTTGTGGCCGAAGGCGAGCGAACCGAAGCCGCCGAAGAAGTCGAGGATCTTGCGGCCGTTCTGGTCGATGTAGAACATGCCCTCGGCGCGCTCGATCTTGACCTTGTGGAAGCCGAGCAGCTTCATGAAATGCAACTGTCCCGGATTGAGATGCGCCTTGAACAGGTCTGTGATGCGGGCGACGTCGAGCGCCTTGGCCTGTTCGACGCTGATCAGGTCGGGCTTGGCGATGGTCGCCGGCGACAGCGCCGGCGCGTCGACCAGCGTGCGCGTTCCGGTATGTTCCGGCTTGGCCATGACGGTCATCTGAAAAATCTCCCCTTCGTCGCCCTATTCGGCGGGAACGTGTTTGGTGGCGACGGCGTGGCCGTCCTTCTTGGCGCGGTATTCGCTGTAGGCGGCGATCAGCATGTCCTCGTCGCGATATTGCGGCACCCAGCCGAGCTGGCGCTCGGCCTTGGACACGTCGAGCACGCAGTCCTCATCGGCTATCAGATACTGCTCCGGATCCATGATCGGCATATTCATGAGGTCGAGCAGGTCGAGCGTGCGCTTGACCGCCAAGCCCGGCGTCGGCAGCAGGATCGACCTCGAGCCGGCATGGCGGATCAGGTCGCCGAGCAGTTTCTTGACGGGCGGCGGGTTGAGCGAGCCGAGATTGTAGGCCTCGTTCGGTACGCCGGCCTTCCAGGCGGCGCGGGCAGCCTCGGCGCAGTCGAACACCGAGATGAACTGGTAAGGGTTCCGGCCCGAGCCGATCATCGGCACCGGCAGGTTCCAGTCGATCAGCTTGAACAGTTTCTCCAGGATGCCGAGGCGGCCCGGTCCGATGATCAGGCGCGGCCGGAATAGCGAGATCGACATGCCGCGCTTGCGCCATTCGACGGCCAGTTCCTCGGTCCTCTGCTTCGACCAGCCATATTCGCC
>JAFKFE010001234.1 GCA_017308345.1 Alphaproteobacteria bacterium
TGGTTCTCCACGAAGTCCGCCGGCGCAACCCAGTCACTACACTGGGACAAACACGCGTCAGGCAGCAACTGTGCGCTCTGCCAGAGGGCACTTTCATGTGTCCACCGACAGAACAAGTCCCGAATCAAACACCCTGTTCTCGGTGTCATACCCCCTTGGGTTGCAAGCGATCCTGGTCCTCCCGACGACATAGTCGCAACTGTCGTGGGTGTGCCCATGAAGCCATAGAGCGGGCCGCCCCTCCTCGATGATACTGGTGAGATCCGAGGCGTAGGCTGCGTTGAGGAGGTCGCCCGCGAACCTGGCTGGTATGGAATTCGCGTGTGGCAGATGGTGCGTAACCACGACGGTCGCGATGGGGTCGGCCTTGAGCGCAGTCTCGACGAAGCGTCGCGATTCCATATGCATGCGGTAAGCGTCACGGGGAAGGAACCTCTGCCAAGGATTCCGCTGCGTGGCGATTCTTTTGTGGTCGTTCATGCGCTCACGCGCATAGTGCATGGCCAGTTCCGGAGAACCTTCGATACGGTAGTCGGTCCATAGGGTGGCACCCACGAAGCGGACGCCATTGAGGATGATCGCATCGTTCTCGAGGAAATAGACGTTCTCGAAACGGGTAGATACCGCGCGGCCGTCTTCCAGGCCTTCGTGGATGCCGCCGCCGTAGAACTCGTGATTGCCCGCAACATATACGCAGGGCATTGCATGCGCGACGTTCTGGGCCAGCCAATGCACGCCGTTAGCAGGCGCGCGGCACAGGTCGCCGGCCACCACGCAGACATCGGCATCCGGAATCCCGAGCGGCTGTCGCAGGTCGGCGTACTCAAGGTGTAGGTCAGACAGCAACCAGACTTTCATGCTCTCGAATCCTTGATGATGTGCGCGTAGGCGCTCGAATCCAGGATTCGCGATCCTGGATGCTGAAGGAGGACAATGTTGTCGTGAGAACCCCCAAGATGTTAGGTTCAGCTGGGGCGTTCCCGGAAACGCTTCCTGACCTGACCCAGGACGGCATCGAGTTCCGCCCCCTCCAACGTGAACTGCTCGAACACCTTCTCGGCCAGGAAGTCGAGGGCCTGCGATTGCTCGCGAACGATCACCAGGGCAGCCTCGTAGGCACGCTCGAGCCGGATATTCACGCGGGCTGCCACCTCTGGATCGGATGCCAAAGCCGCCGTGACTTCCTTCGGCTTGCGGTAGAGGAGCGGCCACTTGCCACCGAAGCC
>JAFKFE010000554.1 GCA_017308345.1 Alphaproteobacteria bacterium
CTTCGACAAGGCGGCCGCCGCCAACAAGACTTCATTGGAGGACGCCGCCAAGATCACGGGCTTGACCGTCGACCAGATCAGGCAGTCGGCGGCCTGGATCGCGGAGCCCAAGGAAGGCAAGCGCCGGCGCACGATGTTCGCCTACGAAAAGGGCCTGATCTGGGGCAACGACAACTACCGCACCAACGCCGCGCTGGTGAACGTCGCGCTGGCGACGGGCAATGTCGGCCGGGAGGGCGGTGGCTGCGTGCGCATGGGTGGCCACCAGGAAGGCTACGTCCGCCCCTCCGATGCCCATGTCGGACGGCCGGCTGCCTATGTCGATAAGCTCCTGATCGAAGGCAAGGGCGGTGTCCACCATGTCTGGGCCTGCGATCATTACAAGACCACGCTGAACGCCCACCAGTTCAACATGGTCTACAAGAAGCGCACCGACATCGTGAAGGACGCCATGAACGCCGTGCCCTATGGCGACCGCGACGGCATGGTCAAGGCGATCGTCGCCGCGATCAAGGCCGGAGGCCTGTTCTCCGTAGACGTCGACATCATCCCCTCCAAGATCGGCGCCGCAAGCCATGTCTGGCTGCCGGCGGCGGAGTCTGGAGAGATGAACCTGACCTCGATGAACGGCGAGCGCAGGATGCGCCTGGTCGAGCGCTATATGGACCCGCCGGGCAGTTCCAAGCCCGATTGCCTGATCGCGGCCGGCATCGCGCAGAACATGGAACGGGTTCTGCGCGAGATGGGCGACGCAAAATATGCGGACCAGTTCAAGGGCTTCGACTGGAAGACCGAAGAAGACGCCTTCATGGACGGCTACCATCAAAATGCCAAGGGCGGCGAGAACGTCACCTACGAGCGGCTGCGCGCCATGGGCAACAACGGTTTCCAGGAACCCTCGACTGGTTTCGAGAACGGCAAGATCGTCGGCACCAAACGGCTCTACATCGACGGCAAGTTCGGGACCAAGGATGGCAAGGCGACCTTCATGGAAGCCGCCTGGCGTGGGCTGCAGGCGCCCGGCAAGGAGGAGCAGAAGAAGAACAACAAGTTCCTCATCAACAACGGCCGCACCAACCTGGTCTGGCAGAACGCGTTCCTGGATCAGCAGAGCGAGTTCGTCATGGACCGCTGGCCCTATCCGTTCATTCAGATGAGCCCCGACGACATGAGCGAGCTCGGGCTGAAGAACGGCGATCTGGTCGAAGTCTATAACGAAAGCGGTTCGACCCAGGCGATGGCCTGCCCGACGCCGACCGCGAGGAAGGGCGAAACCTTCATGCTGTTCGGCTTCCCGACGGGTGTTGTGGGCAATACCATCAACGCCGGCACGAACGAGCTCATTCTGCCGAACTACAAGCAGACCTGGGCGAACATCCGCAAGATTTCGGATGCGCCGGACGGCGTGAAACACCTGACCTTCAAGTCTCCCGAGTATCAGGCGGGCTGAAACCGATACGAACCCGTCGCGACGATTGAGTTTGCGGCGGGTTCCTGCTGTCCTGAAACGGCGGTTGTCGCGCGCCAGAGGAGTTTCTATCGTATGAAGCAGTGTCTTTTGGTGGTGACGGTTGCGTTGCCTACATTCCTTCCCTTGTCGGCCGCCGCGCAGGATGTCGAAGCCGGTGCAACCGTGTTCAAGAAGTGCATGGCATGCCATGCCGCCGACGCCACGACCAACAAGGTCGGTCCCCACCTCGGCGGCCTGATCGGCAGGACGGCCGGAACCGTCGACGGCTTCAACTATTCGAAAGCGATGAAAGACGCCGGAGCCGGAGGGCTCGTCTGGAGCGAGGACACCCTTTCCAAATATCTGGTGGAGCCGAAGGCCATGGTTCCCGGCACGAAGATGGCGTTCGCCGGTCTCAAGAAGCCGGAGGACATCCAGAATGTGATCGCCTATCTCAAGAGCCTGCCCAAATAGGTATCTCATGGTAAGCGCGGTCGCTCTCAAGAATGATGATTGCAAAGCTGGCACGGAAGCCAGGGTGATCTCTGTCGATATCGCGGCTGCCAAGGCCGTCGCGATCGCCGCGGCCGTTCGGGAAACGGAGCAGGTTGCCCTGTTCGATGCGGCCGGGAGAGTCCTCGCCAAGGATGTCCGCGCGTCAATCGATCTGCCGCCGTTCGACAACTCCGCGATGGACGGTTACGCGGTCAGGCTCGCTGACTTCGCGGGAACCGGGCCTTGGACATTTCGCTTCGGTGGCAGGGTAGCGGCCGGAGAATGCCCACCGGACAACCCCGCGGCCACGGGCGTGGCGCTTCGCATCTTCACAGGCGCGCCACTGCCATCCGGTTTCGATGCCGTCGTCATGCAGGAGCACTGCGAGCGCACGAACGAAGGCGTGATCATCCACGGGCGCCCGCGTTTCGGCGAAAACGTTCGCCATGCGGGCGAGGATGTTCGGGCGGGGAACCGGCTCCTGGTCGCCGGCGACGCCCTCTCGCCTCAAAAACTCGCATTGCTGGCGGGCCAGGGCCTTGCCGAGGTAGAGGTGCTCAGGAAAGTCCGCATCGGGCTGATATCGACCGGGACGGAGCTGCAGGACGTAGGCGAGCCCCTTGGCCGTGGTCAAATCTACAACACCAATCGAGTGATGCTCCGCGCGATGCTTTCGGGTATTCCGTGGGCGGAAACCATTGACTACGGCATCGTTGCCGATCGTCGCGATGATCTCGCCGCGGCCTTCGGCAAGGCGGCCCGGTCATGCGACGTCCTCGTCACGACAGGGGGCGTCTCGGCCGGTGAAGAGGACCATGTGGTGTCCGCGCTTGGCCGGCTTGGTGGCGCGCTCGATGTGCTCAAGGTGGCGATGCGGCCGGGCAAGCCGGTCAAGATTGGAGTGATCGGCTCGATGCTGTTTGCCGGCCTGCCGGGCAATCCCAATGCCGCGCTGATCACGTTCCGTCAGATAGCCCTGCCTGCGATCCGCGCCGTCGCCGGCCTTGCTCACGTCTGGCCGCACTGGTCGCCGGCGGTGGCGGGTTTCGCATACGAGAAACGCGTCGGTCGGACCGAATTTGTACCGGTGAAGATTGCCGGTCGGGATGAGTTCGAGCGGCCTGTGCTTGAAATGCTCGGGCGTGGTTCGTCGGCGAGCCTATCGGCCATGGCGCTCGCTGACGGAATCGCGTTGTTGGCAGCCGATCTGGCATCGATCGAACCTGGCCTGCCCCTGGTTTTTGAAGCGTTCCCGGTAGCTTGAGGCAAATCCGCCTTATTTCGAGAATGACGGATTTCCATCGGTGTCCTTAGGTCCGTCGATGCCGGGCTGTGCCCGGGCCATCAGCGGAGCCGGATATTCGATCGGAGATTGACCCCTGCTCGCAGGTTCGGCTTGCAAGGAGGCAATGAATCGAGATATAGAGATATATGGATAAGATCAAAGCTATCGCAGCACTTTCCGCTCTCGGCCAGGACACGCGGCTCGAGGTTTTCAGGCTCCTTGTGAAAGCCGGACCGGACGGCCTGCCGGCAGGGGAAATAGGAACGCGGCTTGGCGCGGTCCAAAACACGATGTCCGCGCACCTCAAGGTGCTGGACCACGCCGGCCTTGTCCGCGCCGAGCGTGATGGCCGCATGATCCGCTATGTCGCTGACATGATCGGCCTGCGCGATCTGCTCGCCTACCTGATGGAAGATTGCTGCAATGGCGCGCCGGAGCTTTGTCAGCCGGTGATCCAGGCGGTTACGTGCAAATGCTAACGGAGGATGCCATGAGCGACCCGACCTACAATGTATTGTTTCTATGCACCGGCAATTCCGCGCGATCGATCATCGCGGAGGCGATCGTTAATCGCTTGGGTGTGGGCAAGTTCAAGGGTTTCTCGGCTGGGTCGCATCCGAAAGGCGCGGTGCACCCTTACACGCTGCAGCTCTTGAAAAGCCTCAACTACGATACGTCCTTCGCGCGCTCCAAGAACTGGGAGGAGTTCGCGAAGCCTGGCGCGCCGGTGATGGATTTCGTCTTTACCGTCTGCGACGACGCCGCCAACGAAGCCTGCCCGATCTGGCCAGGTCAACCGATGACGGCGCATTGGGGCGTGCCTGACCCGGCTGCCGTGGAAGGCACCGATGCGGAGAAGCATCTGGCTTTTGCCGACACCTATCGCATGCTCAACAATCGCATCTCCATCTTCGTCAGCCTGCCGATGAACAAACTCGACAAGCTCGCGCTCCAAAAGAGCCTGGACGAGATCGGTCGCGACCTGCCCAAGGCAGGCTGAAACCAGCGGAAATTTATCATGTCAGATCACGTTCTCAATACCGGTGCGGCGGCGCGGCCGAGCATCGGCTTCGTCGAGAAATACCTCACGGTGTGGGTGGCCTTGTGCATCATTGCGGGTGTTGCCCTCGGCCATTTGCTGCCGGGCGTGTTCGGCGCCGTCGCCTCCGCCGAGATCGCCAAGGTCAACATACCCGTTGCGGTGCTGATCTGGCTGATGATCGTGCCCATGCTGCTGCGTGTCGATTTTGCCTCGTTGGCCAGAGTCGGAACTTATTGGCGTGGGATCGGGGTCACGCTGTTCATAAACTGGGCAGTGAAACCGTTTTCCATGGCGCTGTTGGGCTGGCTCTTCGTCGGCTGGTTGTTCCGGCCCTGGTTGCCCGCCGCCCAAATCGATTCCTACATAGCTGGGCTGATCATTCTTGCAGCAGCCCCTTGCACGGCCATGGTGTTCGTCTGGTCGAACCTTACGCGCGGCGAGCCGAACTTTACCCTGACACAGGTGGCGCTCAACGACGCGATCATGATTGTTGCCTTCGCGCCAATTGTCGGCCTCTTGCTTGGGCTGTCGGCGATCACTGTGCCATGGGGGACTCTGGTGCTGTCGGTTGCGCTTTACATTGTCCTGCCGGTTCTTGTTGCTCAACTGGTTCGTGGTCGCCTGCTGGCGGGGAAGGGGCCGCGCGGGCTCGATGCGCTGTTGGCCGTGTTACAGCCCTTGTCGCTGATTGCTCTGCTGGCCACTTTGGTGCTCTTGTTTGGTTTCCAGGGCGAGCAGATCATCGCGCAGCCGCTTGTGATCGCGCTGCTGGCAGTGCCGATCCTGATCCAGGTCTATTTCAACTCGGGCCTTGCCTATGTGCTCAATCGCGTCTCCGGCGAGCGGCATTGCGTGGCCGGGCCGTCGGCCTTGATTGGTGCATCCAACTTCTTCGAACTCGCGGTGGCGGCTGCGATCGCGCTTTTCGGGCTGAATTCGGGCGCGGCACTGGCAACCGTGGTGGGCGTTCTGATTGAGGTTCCAGTCATGCTTTCAGTGGTGTGGATCGTGAACCGAAGCAGAGGATGGTATGAGCAGGGCGCTGCGGTCCGTAACATTAAGTCCGGCGAAAGGGCCCCAGAATGACCATCACCATCTATCACAACCCCAATTGCGGAACCTCCCGCAACACGCTGGCCATCATCCGGCAGTCCGGCGAAGAGCCGGAGGTGATCGAATATCTGAAGAACCCGCCGTCGCGGGAAAAGCTCGTGGAGCTGATCAAGGCAATGGGCTTCACGCCACGCCAGCTGCTGCGCGAGAAGGGCACGCCCTACGCGGAACTCGATCTCGCCAATCCGAAATGGACGGACGACCAGCTGATCGACTTCATGCTCGCGCACCCGATCCTGATCAACAGACCGATCGTCGTCACGCCGCTTGGTGTCGTCCTGGCGAGGCCGTCGGAAGCCGTGCTTGACTTCCTTCCCAACTCGAACATCGGTCCTTTCACGAAGGAAGACGGCGAAGTCGTCATCAACGCACAGGGCAAGCGCGTTGCCTGATCGCGTGCCCGACGACGCCTTGCCGAACGTCGACGAAGAACAGTTCCAGCCGATCGACCTGCAGGCGTTGTTTGAAGCGCCGCGTTCGATCCACAAACCG
Organism: Alphaproteobacteria bacterium; assembly: GCA_017308345.1. GTDB lineage: Bacteria > Pseudomonadota > Alphaproteobacteria > Rhizobiales > Rhizobiaceae > Mesorhizobium. The sequence continues at coordinate 5,878 of JAFKFE010000554.1, forward strand.
CGCGTGCTGATGCTCTACGGCTCCCTGCGGGATCGATCCTATTCCCGGCTCGCCACGGAAGAGGCGGCGCGTATCCTGCGTCGCCTCGGCGCGGAGGTTCGCATCTTCAATCCTTCCGGCCTGCCACTGCCGGATTCGACGTCGGCCGACCATCCCAAGGTGAAGGAACTGCGAGATCTTTCGCTCTGGTCGGAAGCCCAGGTCTGGTGTTCGCCGGAGCGGCACGGCGCCATGACAGCCGTCATGAAAGCCCAGATCGACTGGCTGCCGCTGTCCCTGGGCGGCGTACGGCCGACCCAGGGCCGGACGCTGGCCGTGATGCAAGTCTCCGGCGGCTCGCAGAGCTTCAACGCCGTCAACCAGTTGCGCATCCTCGGCCGCTGGATGCGCATGTTCACCATCCCGAACCAGTCGTCGGTGGCGAAGGCCTTCAACGAGTTCGACGAGGCCGGCCGGATGAAGCCGTCGCCCTATTACAACCGCATCGTCGACGTGATGGAAGAGCTGATGAAGTTCACGCTGCTCCTGCGCGATCGGTCGGACTATCTCACCGATCGCTATTCCGAGCGTGTCGAAAGCGCCGAGCAAGTCGCCAAGCGGGTGAACCAGCGCTCAATCTGAAACTCTTATGCGCGGTCACGGCTTGCGGATCATGCGCCCTGACAGGGCAACGGCCGTGGAAACGGTGTTGAAGATCGTCCCGTATTTGCGGACGTTCGTGTGGAGAAGCTCGAGGCGACGGTCGCTTTCGTCCGTATCGACTATGATCTCGTATTCGACCGACGACATCCTTGGTGGGGCATCCTGACGAATCCCATCGAGCCGGACCTCGACGCCGTTGACGGTAAAGCTGAGCATGGGTATCGCACGTTCGATTCCCTTGATCATGCAGGCGGCGATCGACGCCAGGAACAGTTCAGCCGGGTTGAAGGCGTCGATGCGGCCGTTCACGTCCGTGTCAAGCAACAACACGGCATCCTTGCAGCGCGCTTCGCTGCCGTGCGAATCGGTACGGGACGCGCGGACCGTGTATTCGAGCATGACGATTGCCTCTGTTGAGGGGTGGAGAATTTCATTGCTGCGGCGCGTATGCTCTGATTCAAATCAAATGGATATTGCCCTGGCGGCGCATCGAGCCCGTGAACATTGACCGATGAAGCCCGGCATAGCCCGTTCGATCACGTCGCCGGTTGCAGTGGTCCTTTGTCCATTCGCTTCAGTGCTTGTTGTCTCGAGGCCCGTCGTGCGGCCGTCCGTCGCTGCGCGTCCCCGATAGCACCAGCGATCTCGGCTGTCGGCGGCCGGTTCGAACGGTCCGTGCCGGCGCCGCGATTGCCGTTTCCGTCAAACGCCGGACTTTATTTCGATATTTGTCGAAATATCATTGACGGTGCGGAGCAAGGCCGTTAGCCTATTTCCATGAAACTCGAACAAGCAGCAAAACAGCTCGAAGCGCTCGGAAGTCCAACGAGGCTCAATCTCTATCTTATGCTCGTCAGGGCTGGCGATGCAGGCAAGCCCGTCGGGAGCCTGCAGGAGAAACTCGGCATAGCGGCGTCGACGCTCTCGCATCACCTGCACCGGCTGGTTTCGACCGGATTGGTGACGCAGGAGCGGCAAGCGACGACACTGATTTGTCGTGCAAACTACCCGGTCATGAATGGTCTGATCGGGTTCCTCGCGGACGAGTGCTGCGCGGATGCCGTTTGCAGTCCGTCAGAGGAAGAAGCCGCAGCCTGACATCTCTTTTTTGCTTCTCATTTCGATAGTCCCGGAATTATGGAAAGCAGCGAAATGACGATCTCTGAAAATCTCCCGGTAGCCATTATAGGTGGTGGACCGGTCGGCCTCGCGGCCGCGGCGCAACTCGTCAGTCGCGGCGTTCCGGTGAAGCTTTATGAGGCCGGCGCCCAGGTCGGATCAAATCTGCTCGATTGGGGCCACGTTCGGCTGTTTACGCCCTTCAGGTTTTGCGTCGACGCCGTGGCGCGGCAGCTGCTCGAAAGTCACGGGTGGCGCATGTCGGACCCCGAGGCATTCCCGACTGGCGAGGAGTTGGTCGACAGCTACGTCGCGCCGCTCGCCAGCCTCCCCGAACTGGCGCCATCCATCGAAACCAGCGCCCGCGTGGTCGCGATCTCGCGATGGGGAGCCGACAAGGTTCTGACCAAGGGACGCGAACAAAGGCCATTCATGCTCATCGTCGAGACCGCGGCCGGAAGGCGGCGTGACAAGGCCCGTGCGGTGATCGATGCTTCGGGCACCTGGCAAACGCCGAATCCGCTCGGCGCAGGCGGCATGCCGGCCGAAGGCGAATCGGAACTCGCCAGCCGGATTGCCTACGGCATACCGGATGTCCTCGGAAAGGACCGCCATCTGTATGCCGGTCGCACCACCTTGGTTGCCGGCTCCGGCCACTCGGCCGCCAACGCATTGCTGGAACTGGCCGAGCTTGCGGAGACCGAACCAGGCACCTCGGCGATATGGCTGACGCGCGGTACCGATCTTGTCCGTATCTATGGCGGCGGCGACCTTGATGCCTTGCCGGCCCGCGGTGAGCTTGGATCCGATGCCAGAGATCTCGTTGAGAGCGGCCGCGTCCAGCTGGTCACTGGTTTTGCGACGACGGCGATACGCGAGGTCGACGGTCGTCTGGTGGTCGAAGGCCTATCGGCGGATGGCGTGCGTACCGTAAGCCCCGTTGACAGGATCATCGCCGCGACCGGCCAGCGCCCCGATCTATCGATAACGCGCGAACTCAGGCTGGACCTCGATCCATGGCTCGAAGGCGTCAAGGCGCTTGGACCGCTGATCGATCCGAACGAGCACTCGTGCGGTGACGTGCCGCCTCACGGTCACCGCGAACTCAGCCACCCCGAACCCGGCTTCTACACCGTCGGCATCAAGAGCTACGGAAGGGCGCCGACCTTCCTCCTCTTGACGGGCTACGAACAGGTGCGTT
>JAFKFE010001209.1 GCA_017308345.1 Alphaproteobacteria bacterium
GATTCTGAGCTCAAAGGAGATGAAATACAAGCCGCGGGCACGGCGCGCCCGGACCGGAGATCCGGGCGCCCTCGAAGAAGCCTACCGTCTCAACACCGCGCTCAGCACGTCCCGGATGCCGATCGCGCCGACGAAGCGCGAGCCTTCGTCGAACAGCGCCACCGGCGCCGTCTGTGAACGGTGCATGGCGAGCATCACCGTCTTCAGCGGCGTGCCGGGATTGGCCCAGAATACCTGGGCGCCTTCCTCCGGCTGGCCCTCGACATCGGCACAGGAGACCCACACCGCCGGCTTGCCGTCGCGTTCGGCCGCCGCCACCAGGCCGTGCTCGTCGATCTTGAAGCGCGTCGTCTTGCGCCGGTCGAGCCAGACCCAGCCGTCCTCGCCCTGTTCCAGGTCGCGACGGTCGCGCATCACGTTCCACGCCGTCAGCACCGACAAAGGGTTCACATTGGCGATGAAGTCGCGGACATAGTCGTTGGCGGGCCTGAGCACGATGTCTTCCGGCGCGCCGGTCTGCACGATGCGGCCGCCTTCCATGATCGTGATATGGCTGCCGATTTTCAGCGCCTCCTCGAGGTCGTGACTGACGAAGATGATGGTCTTCTTCAGCTCCGCCTGGAGCTGCAGCAGTTCGTCCTGCAGCTTGGTGCGGATCAGCGGGTCGAGCGCCGAGAACGGCTCGTCCATGAGCAGGATCGGCGCCTCGGTGGCGAAGGCCCGGGCGAGACCGACACGCTGCTGCATGCCGCCCGAAAGCTCATGGGCGTATTTCTTCGACCACTGGTCGAGATGGACAAGCTTCAGCTGCTTCTGCACGCGCGCCTTGCGCTCGGCTTCCGGAACGCCGGCAAGCTCGAGGCCGAAGCCGACATTTTCCTCCACCGTGCGCCACGGCAGCAGGCCGAACTGCTGGAACACCATGGCCACCTGCTTCTGCCGCAACCGCCGCAAAGTCGCCTCGTCGCAGGTGACGACATCGACGGTGCGGTCGCCGTCCTTGACCAGCACTTGGCCGCGCGACACGACGTTCAGCCGGTTGACCGCCCGAAGCAGGGTCGACTTGCCGGAGCCGGACAGGCCCATCAGCACCGAGATCTCGCCTTCATTCACGGTGAGGCTGGCGCCGGCGCAGCCCAGCACGTTGCCGGTCTTTTCAAGGATCTCGGCGCGGGTGGCGCCCTGGTCGATCAGCGCCAGCGAACCCGCCTGGTCGGCGCC
>JAFKFE010000169.1:0-4170 GCA_017308345.1 Alphaproteobacteria bacterium
CTGGGCGAGGATACCGGTCGAGTGGTCCTTCATCGTGTGGATGGTGCCGTCGTCGATGCCGATCGTGACGGTGTTCGACGCGCCCGCTGCGCCGCCCTTGCCGCCGACGCCGACCGAGGCGCCGGCGGCGAGGTTGAACGAGAAGCCGCCATTGCCGCCGCCGCCGCCGATCGACTGCACGACGAGGCCGGCCGAATCCACCTCATGCGTGGTGATGGTCGTGCTCGCGGAATGGTATTCGACGGCGCCGGCACCGCCGCCGCCCGCGCCGTTCCCGCCGACGCCGACCGTGATGCCGGCGCTGAGGCCGATGACGCCGCCACCATTGCCGCCGCCGCCGCCGATCGACTGCACGATGATGCCGGCCGAGCGCTCGCCAAAGGTCTCCACGGATCCGTTATAGGTGGTGTGCACGTCGACGCCGGCGCCCGCGGCGCCCGCGCCACCGCCGATGCCGACGGTCGCAGCAACCGCGAACGTTCCGGCGAACCCTCCGTTGCCGCCGCCACCGCCGATCGACTGAACGATCAGGCCCGTCGAGTCCGCGCCATGCGTGATGATGGTTTGATTACCCCCGTCGGGCGTCCGGAAAAACACCTGGCCGCCATCGCCGCCTTTGCTGCCGGAGCCGCCGACACCGACGCTGGCGCCCAGACTGCCTGCCGCCGAGAACCCGCCATTGCCACCGCCGCCGCCGATCGATTGCGCGATAATGCCGGCTGAGCGCTGCTGCTGGGTTTCAACCTTGCCGCCGCTGGTGACATCGACTTTCTTGCCGGCGCCGCCGGCTGCGCCCTTTCCACCGACACCGACCGCGGCCAGGCCGGCGCCGCTGAGCGCAAATCCGCCATTGCCGCCGCCACCGCCCACGGATTGAGCCAGAATGCCGATGGAGTCGCTGCCATTCGTATTCACCGTCGCGTTGGCGATGTTATAAGTCACCTCACCGCCATCACCGCCCGCCGCGCCGCTACCGCCGACGGCCACGGAAACGAAGGCGCCGGCTGCGATGCTTCCTCCGCCGTTGCCGCCGCCGCCGCCGACCGACTGGACCAGGATACCTATAGCCGAACTGCCATGGGTGGAGACGCTTGCCCCGGCGCCCGCCTGGTTGACAATCACAGAGCCGCCATTGCCACCGGTGCCGCCGCCACCGCCTATGGCGACCGCTATGTTCGAAAGCGCCGCGGCCCCATAGCCGCCATTGCCGCCGCCGCCGCCGACCGATTGGGCGAGCACGCCATGGGCGCCATCGCCACTGCCGTCGGCACCTGTTGTGATCGTGCCACCCACATTGGCGGTGACTGTGCCGCCGGTACCGCCGCCGCCGGCCGTGCCACCGATCGAGACAATGCCGGCCGCACCACCTCCGTCGCCACCGCCGCCGCCAACCGACTCCACCAGCATGCCGATGGCGCCGGTGCCGTTGGTCTCGATCTTGCCCTCATTCGTCCCTGTCGCCGAACCGCCATTGTTGCCGGCTGCGCCCGCACCGCCGCCGCCGAACAGGCCGAACGCGCCGCCGCCGCCACCGCCGCCACCGCCGACCGACTGGACAACCATGCCGCTGGCGAAATCGCCCCTGGTGATGATGCTGCCGGTGCTGGTGTTGGTGCCCTCGACCGTCCCTCCGATCGTCGCGGCGCCGCCATTGCCGCCCTCGGATATGATGCCGAGACCGCCTTTGCCGTTACCACCGTTGCCACCGGCGGAGCGCACCAAAATGCCGTAGGAGAACGTCCCCGACGTATCGATCAAGCCGGCGTTGCTGGCGGAAGCGCTGCCGCCCGAGGCGCCGTTGCCACCATTGCCGCCCACGCCGATCGCTGCCGCATCGAAATCGCCGCCTTGCCCGCCATTGCCGCCGCTCGCATCGACATAAATGCCAAAGGATGAGTTGCCCGTGGTGGTGACAGAACTGGTGGCCGACGCGGTGGCACTGGCTGTGCCGCCGGCGCCGCCATTGCCCGCGTCACCGGATTCCGCGGTCGTTGACGGCGCGGCCCCGCCGCCGTCGCCGCCTCGGCCGCCGATGGCCGTGGCCACTATTCCGCTGTGATTGTCGCCGACGGTGGAAAGATCCGCGCTGTTGGTGATGTCGACGGTGCCTCCGTGGCCGCCGTTGCCGCCTTCGCCACCATTGGTGTGAATGGGAGTGCCGAAACCGCCATATCCGCCATTGCCACCCTTGCCGCCATTGGCGGTTCCGACATAGGCCGACGCGCCCACATTGAGCTGGTCCGCATTGTTGGTGTCGTTGACGGCGCCGCCGTCGCCGCCATTGGCGCCGTCATCGTCATAGCCGCCAGGACCGCGATCGGGCGCGTCGGCTCCATTCTGATTGATCACAACCTGAGCCTGAGCGGAATGCAGGCCGGGGAACCCGGCCAAGGCCGTCGCGCCGAGCAGAAAACCCAGACGGCCCGCCAGGACCGCGGCTCGGCCGATACTCAAGTTGAAATCCCCGGTTTCCGCCGCCCCCCTGACCCCAGAGCGATGACCCGCAATACGCAACACGCATTGCGCACCCTGCTTTGAGAACAAAGCCATGCTGCCCCACCCCTGTCGTGATCGCGCTTACCACCCTTAAGTCAGCGCCACGTCCCATACGGCTTGCAGGCCGCGTCATGCCGGTTCAGTCGACACACCGCCCGGTTGCTGAGCGATGCCTTTTCAGGGGTCCTAACTTTTCGGTTGTGGAACCCTAAGGGACACTGACCAAATCGCATGGCGTTCGCCAGTCGTCATATGACGGCAATGGCGCGGCTTCCGTGAGCCGCATCACGTTTGGCGGTCACCCATGGCGTTGGAGGCCGTCCGCACTATATGAAGCACATGGTTTTTCGTATGGGAGCCGCGCGGATGCTTCGTCACACTCAGGCTTTTCTTGCAGGCGCCGTGCTGGCGGCCGCGATTTGTCAGGCCGCGCCGTCTTACGCGCAGGTCGTCGTCCCGACGAACCGCAACGCATTGACGCAGCAGGACCAGCTGCAGCAGTTGCAGAACCAATTGCAGCGGCAGCAATACCAGCAGCAGCAGCAATTGTATCGCGAGCTCGACCGGCAGACCGTGCCCAAGCCGCAGCCCGATGTGCCGGTGTATGGCCAGACATGTCGAATGGAAGCGATCGGCAACACGATTTCACGGGTTTGCCGCTGACTTTTCGCTTTTTTCAGTTTATTAGCCGACTTACTTACCGGCAAATGCCGGATTGCAAGGACGGCGATTTTAGAGCAATTGCAGGAAAAGCGTGACACGGTTTTCCGTCGGGACTTGCGTTGAGACTGGAGAGATGGAGCGGTCAGCCTTTTTCTGAAACGGTGAGCGGCTCCGGGGTTTTGCAGGGGACAGGTTTTTGCCGGCGCCGACAGCGTGCGGCAGAAACGCCCCTCTCACCGGAATTTGGGATGGCAACAACCAAAAAGAAAGCAGTTCGCAAGGCCAAGAAAGGGCAACGGATCCGTCAGGTGGCGGCCATTCCGTTCCGGATGCGGGAAGATGGCAGCCTCGAAGTGTTGCTGGTCACTTCGCGCGCCACGCGGCGCTTCATCGTGCCCAAGGGCTGGCCGATGAAGGGCAAGAGCGGAGCCAAGGCGGCAACGATCGAAGCCAAGGAAGAGGCTGGTGTTCTCGGCAAACCGCTGAAGCAGCCTGCCGGTACCTATTCCTATTGGAAGCGCATGACCAACGGCTTCGTCCGAGTGGACGTTGCGGTTTACCTGCTCGAGGTCACCGAGGAACTTGCCGATTGGCGAGAGGCCGCGAACCGGCAACGCGCATGGTTGCCCGCGGCGGACGCCGCCCTGCTCATCGACGAGCCGGAGCTTTCGACGCTGCTCAGGGATTTGACCATTCCGGCGGCGGACCCGGTTTAGGGTGTGTTGAGATTCAGGTCAGGCCGAGCCGAGAACGGTGGCTTCCGAGAACCGGAGCGGAGCGTACTTGAAGTACGTGAGCACCGGAAGCGCAGGAAACCATCGTTCGCAGGCCGGCATCACCTGAATATCAACGCAGCCTAGAGCAATCCCAGGAAATCGCGTAGCGGTTAGGCTCGACGACTTCGCCCGGGCCTTCACTCCGGAATTGCGCAACCGCGGCGCAAGCTAGAGCTTCGCGATGTCGTCCTGTGTATTCGTCGCGATTGTTCGCAGCAGGAAATCCCGAAGGCCT
>JAFKFE010000169.1:4257-13033 GCA_017308345.1 Alphaproteobacteria bacterium
GGCGCATAGACTAGCAAATGCATGGGGCCAGGGCTCTTCGATCTGGGTAGACGCTGCGGCCACATATTCCTCGATGGAACACGAGCGATAGTGGAGCGGCTTGCCGATCGCCTCACTGTAGATGTCGCAGATATTATCGAAATCGAGCAGGCGATCGCCTGTGAAGATATGTGTTTCCGCAAATCTGTCAGGTCGAGCGGCGACTGTCGCCACGGCGGCCGCGAATTCGTTGCGCGAGAGCGGCGCAAATTGCCCATAACTGGCGGGAAGCGCGAGTTCTCCGGAGGCCGCGTAAGGCAAGAGCCAGTTGTCGAGAACGAACTCCGAATAGAGGCCGCATGCCAAAACGGTCGACGGCACGCCACAATGCGCCAGCTGCCGCTCCGTGTCGCGGTAGACAGATGAGAAATAGAACGGCGACAGCTCACCCGTGTCGAGGATACTCGTAAAGACGATATGCCCCACCGCAGCCGCTGCCGCTGCCTCGATGGCATTGGCGTGGTGTCGCCTCACGGCACTTGCCGCGCCATCGCTCGAAATCAGGACCAGAACGTCGACGCCCTCGAACGCTGGTCGAAGAGCACGGATGTCTTCATAATCGGCGACGCGAAGCGGCATCGAAGCAGGCAATCGCTGGCGCGCGGTCGCGATATTGGCGTCCCGAACCATCGCGACCACGTTCTGACCGCGCCTGGCTAATTTGCGAGCAACTTCGCTGCCGATATGGCCTGTCGCTCCCGTGACCAGGATCATCGCCGCTCCCAGTTTTCCGCTTGACTCACATATATCCCGGTGGTTATACGAAAATCAATAGCCAACGGGTTATTGATTGGAAATGGCGACCGCGCACGATATGCTCTTCAGGACGCTTGCCGATCCGACAAGACGCGCCATCTTCGAGCGTCTCTGCCGCCAGGGCGAGCAGACGGTCGGTGCCCTCACCGCCCAGGCTGGCGTGTCGCAGCCCGCGGTATCGAAGCATCTGGGCGTGCTCAAGGAGGCCGGACTGGTGCGCGACCGCCATGAAGGGCGCCAGACCCATTACAGTGCCCAGCTCAAGGCGCTTGCGCCGCTGATGGACTGGACGCGCGAGATGGCGGGGTTTTGGGAAAGCCGGTTCGACGACCTGGAGGTTCTGCTCAAAAGGATGGATCAATGAATGAAGTGCCGGCTGGAACGCGCTCCGTCATTGTCGAGCGCGAGATACCTTTTCCGCCGGAAAGGATCTGGCGCGCGCTCACCCAGCCGCACCTCATCGCGGAATGGCTGATGAAGAACGACTTCAAGCCGGTCGTGGACCATCGCTTCAACATGAGCGCGGACTGGGGCGGCGTCGACTGCCAGGTGCGGACGGTCGAGCCGAACAGGACACTGTCCTACAGCTGGGACACCAAGGACCTGGAGAGCGTGGTCACCTGGACGCTCACCCCGACGAGCACGGGCACGCATCTGCGCATGGAACAGGTTGGCTTCCGCACCGATCAGGAACCTTACTACCGCGGCGCCACGGTTGGCTGGAAGAGATACCTGGCGGCCTTGGAGGAAGTCCTCACCCGGCTCGACTGAACGTCGCGGCCAACAACAGGACTGCTCGGAACCACACGCTGTTTGGCAGGGCGGCACACCGCGGGCGTAGGCAATGGAGACATCGAAATGAAGATCAAGCTGACCAGCATCTATGTCGACGACCAGGAAAAGGCTCTTGGTTTCTATACCGAAATTCTGGGCTTCACCAGGAAGGCCGACTTCACCAACGGGCCATTTCGCTGGCTGACCGTCACCTCGCCTGACGATCCGGACGGCACTGAATTGCAACTGGCGCTGAACGACAATCCGGCGGCCAGGACCTATCAGCAGGCCATCTTCAAGCAGGGCCAGCCAGCGCTGATGCTGTTCACCGACGACATCGAGGGCGACCATGAGCGCATCAAGGCCAATGGCGGCAATTTCGCCATGGCGCCGACCGCGGTGACCGGCGCGACCATCGCGCAGTTCGACGACACCTGCGGCAACCTCATCCAGCTTTCGCAGCTGGCGCGCTGGTAGGCGACTTCATCCGTCTCGTCATTTGCCAGGGAGGTCAGATTGAACTGGAGCAAGTGGATTCGCCAGCTTCACCGCTGGCTGTCGATCATCTTCACCGTCACGGTTATCGCCAATTTCGCCGCCATGGCCATGGGCCAGCCGCCCGCCTGGATCGTCTATTCGCCATTGATTCCGCTTTTCCTGCTGCTGTTCAGCGGGCTCTATATGTTCGTGCTGCCCTACGCCACCAGACGGCGCGGTGAGCGCGAGGACCCGGCCTGATGGCGAAGGTGAAGCCAACGCAGGGCGCGGCCGGTTCTCCGGAACCGGACCCAGTCCTGCTTTCAGGCGGCAACCCGCGGATCGCCAAGGGCCATGGCGATGCGCCCGTGCAGGCCTATATCGCGGCGATGCCGGGATGGAAGAGCGAGGTCGGGTGCCGGCTCGACCGGCTCATCGTGCAAGCCGTCCCCGGCGTGCAAAAGGCCGTCAAATGGAACTCCCCATTTTATGGGATGGAAGGCGAAGGCTGGTTTCTCGGCATCCACTGTTTTGCCGGATACATCAAGGCGGCCTTCTTCCGAGGCCTGTCGCTCAAACCCGTGCCGCCGGTCGAATCCAGAAGCAAGGACACGCGCTATCTGCATATCCACGATCACGACCGGCTCGACGAGGAGCAATTCATTTCCTGGGTGAGGCAGGCGAGCCAGTTGCCTGGCGAACGGATGTAAGCGCGCGAAGGATCAAGCGCCGTATCCCCGAAAGGGCCATGATGGCGATCTCTTATCCAGCATCGAGGGAGAGACGGACATGCAGGAAGACGGCGAACGGGACGGCAAGTCCGCGTCCGAGCTGATCGACCGAAGGATCAGGGAACTCGGCGACTGGCGCGGCGAGACGCTTGCCCGGCTCCGTGCCCTGATCAGGCAAGCCGCGCCGGACGCCATCGAGACGTGGAAATGGCGCGGCGTGCCGGTCTGGGAGGATACGGGCATTATCTGCACCGGCGAGACCTACAAGGCCGTCGTCAAGCTGACCTTCGCCAGGGGCGCGGCGCTGCCCGATCCGGCGAAGCTCTTCAACTCCAGCCTCGAAGGCAACACCAGGCGCGCCATCGATTTCAAGCAAGGCGACGAGGTAGACGCCGACGCGCTGAAGGCGCTCGTCCGCGAAGCCGTGATTCTTAACAGATCCAGGGCCAAACGCTGAGAGACCGGAGGGCGCCACCGGATGGATGCCGCCGCTTTTTCTACGCGTTCGAAGGCAAGCCGTGTGAAAGGCCGGTATAGACGGATCGTAAAACAGATACCGAACAAATTTATCGCCTGTTAAGTCCGGCGCATTATCTGGATTATTGTTGCCGATAACTCGACGACATGCGGGGAAGAACATCGTCTCAACCGGCGGATGAGCCAGTCGGACAGACACCGAGGGGGCCAGCACAAGCTCCATGGGAATGCGATGAAGCTCTCATCGACCGATGCCGGTCCGCGTCTGATAGGGCTGGTCTGGCCCTTTGTCGCGGTGGTTCTGATCCAGGCACTGGTCGCGACCCTCAGCCTTCACACATTGTCGGCGGTCCGCGCCTATGTCGGCGGCGAAAGCCAGTGGTCGAAAGGGCAGAAGCACGCCATCTATTTCCTGAACCTTTATGCCGATACCGGCCAGGACGAGTATTTCAGCGAATATCGCCAGGCCATCGCCGTGCCGCTTGCCGACGCCGTCGCGCGGCTCGCGCTCGAACAGCCCGAGCCCGACACGAAAGCGGCCCGGCTTGGCTTCCTTGGCGGCAACAACCATCCCGACGATGTCGCCGGCATGATCTGGCTGTTCCGGAATTTCCGGGGCGTCAGCTATCTCGATACCGCGATCCGCCACTGGACGGCGGCCGACGAGATGATCCTCGCCATAGAGAGACTTGGCGACGACATGCATCGAAGGCTCGAAAAGGGGCCGGCATCCGCGGCTGAGATCGGTGAGTGGAAAGCGGAAATCCACCAGTTGGACCGCCAGATCGGACCGCTTGCCAAGGCCTTTTCCGACAGCCTCGGCGAAGGATCCCGCTTCATCAGGATGGCGCTGACGGCCGCCAACCTCGCGACCGCGGCCCTGCTTATCCTGCTCGCCGTCTGGCGCACGCGCAAGCAGATGAAGCAGCGTCAGGCGTTTCAGAGCGCCCTCAACGCCGAGCGCGAGCGTGCCCAGATCACGCTGGCGTCGATCGGCCAGGCCGTCATCAGCACCGATCCCGAGGGGCGGCTCGACTACATGAATGCCGTGGCGGAAAGGCTGCTTGCCCGCCCGCTGGCCGCCGCCAAGGGAAAACCGGTCAGTTCCCTGTTCCGCCTGGTCGACAAGGACAGCGGCGTCGAGGAGACGGATCTGATCCCTCGCCTGCTGGCGGGCGAGCCCCGCCGCTCCAATGTGCGCCCGCAGCTCTTGGAGCGTCCCGACGGCTCGGTCGTGCCGGTGGCGCTGAACGGCGCTCCACTGATTGTTTCAGGCCAGATCCTCGGTTGCGTTCTGGCCCTGCATGACATGACGCGCGAGCAGGATTACATCGAGCGCCTGTCGTGGCAGGCATCGCATGATGCGCTGACCGGGCTGGTCAACCGCCGGGACTTCGAGAGCCGGCTGGCGGACATGATCCGCGAAACGCCGGAAAGCCGCGCCGGCACGCGCTGATGTATCTCGACCTCGACCAGTTCAAGCTGGTCAACGATACCTGCGGCCATGCAGCCGGCGACCAGCTGCTGCGCCAGATCTCGGTGCTGCTCGCCAACGAGCTGCCGCCCGGCGATATCCTGGCGAGACTGGGCGGCGACGAGTTCGGCGTGCTGCTCTTCGATTGCGATACCGACTGTGCCGCCGCCACGGCCGAACGATTGCGCGCCACCGTCCAGGACCTGCATTTCTCCTGGGAGGGGCGTCCCTTCAACATCAGCGTCAGCATCGGCATGGTCGAGGTCGCCAATATCGGCATGACGCTGGAGGAGGTGCTCCGCGCGGCCGACGTCGCCTGCTACCTGGCGAAGGAAAAGGGCCGCAACCGTGTTCAGCTCCACAGCGACGGCGACTCGGCACTTCGCGAGCGCTTCGGCGAGATGGCCTGGGTGCAGCGCCTGCATGCCGCGCTGGACGAGAACCGCTTCAGGCTGCATGCGCAGGAGATCGCGCCGCTGCGGGACGACGATATCCTGGAGCGCGGCGCGCATATCGAAATCCTGGTCAGGCTGACCGACGAGGACGGCAGCTTCGTCACCCCGCAAAGCTTCATTCCCGCGGCGGAGCGCTATGGATTGATGCCGGCGATCGACCGCTGGGTGGTGCGCAACACCTTCGCTGCCTTGGCGGCCAGGCGCGCCGACCCGCATGCGACGCAGGTATCCACCTGCGCGATCAACCTCTCCGGCGCCACCTTCGGCGACGAGACGTTTCTCGGCTTCATGCGCGAGCAGTTCGCCGCGCATGGCATTGCGCCCGAAACGATTTGCCTGGAGATCACCGAGACCAGCGCCATCGCCAATCTGACCGAGGCCATGCGCTTCATTGCCGACCTGCGCGGGCTCGGCTGCCGCTTCGCGCTCGACGATTTCGGCTCCGGCATGTCGTCCTTCGCCTATCTGAAGCACTTGCCGGTCGACTACCTCAAGATCGACGGCGGCTTCGTCAAGGACATGCTCGACGACCGCATCGACCGCGCGATGGTCGAGATGATCCATCACATCGGCAAGGTGACGGGAAAGCGCACCATCGCGGAATTCGTGGAAAGCGACGGCATCCTCGACGCCTTGAAAGCGATCGGCGTCGACTATGCGCAGGGCTACGCGATCGCGCGGCCCCAGCCATTCGACGCGGCAACGGTCCTGCGCGGCAGGCAGGCAGCGCAGACTGCGATGACGGATGCCTGGGACACGTTGGCCAAGACGTTGCGCCGCAAGGCTGGCTAGAGCATGATCCCGAAAAGTGGGAACCGGCTTTCGGAGAAAGATCATGCTCCAACAAAGAGTTAGATCATGATGGCGATTCAACGAAACGCCATCATGATCTAGACTTCCGACAGTTCGCCGTCTCGAAGAAACCGCCGAACCCGCCCGTTTTCCGAGGAATGCCCTAAGCCCGTCCCAAACCGGCCTGCCTCTCCAGAAGGACGGTCGGCTTGTCGTGATAGGTGGTGCGCAGGATTTCGCGATAGCCGTTCCTTTCGGCCACCTTCAGCGAGGCGCCGTTTTCCGGATCGATGATGCAGACGGTCCTGGGCTGCCCGAACACCGCGTCGCCCCAGGCGACGATCCGCCCGACGACTTCGCTCGCAAGCCCCTGGCCATGCGCATCCGAGGCCAGCGCCCAGCCCGCCTCCGGCACGCCTTCGATCGACGGCTCGATCTCCCGCTTCAGGTCATGGAAACCGGCCTCGCCGATGAAGCGGCCCGTGCCCTTCTCCTCGATCGCCCAGAAGCCGTAGCCGATCAGCGACCACAGTCCGGCAAAGCGCAGGAAGCGCATCCAGCTTTCCTCGCGCGTGCGCGGCTTGCCGCCGATGAAACGGGTGACGGCGGGCTCCGCCCACATGGCGGCATAGGTCTCGAAATCACCCAGACGATGCGGCCGAAGGACGGTCCGCGCCGTTTCAAGGATCGGCACGCCGGCTTCCGTCTTGATGCCCATGGCATTCCCTCCATTGAGGTGGCAGCGCTTAGCAAACCGGCGCGCCATTCTCCATCACCTTCTGGTGTTCTCGCTGGCCGGCATCATCGGCGCCGAGTTCGTGCTGGTGCGCGGCGATCTGGGGGCGGCCACGCTCAAGTGCCTTGCCGGCATCGACCGCCATTACGGCATCATCGCCGCGCTGATCGTCATCGTCGGCGTCTGCAGGGTGTTCTTCGGTTTGAAAGGCTGGGAATTCTACGTCTACAATTGGGTGTTCTGGGCAAAGATGGTGGCTTTCGCCATCGTCGGCCTGCTGTCGATCGTGCCGACCATGCGCTTCATCTCCTGGAACAGGCAGGCGAGCGGCAATCCGTCCTTCGCGGTGCCGGCGGCGGAATTGGCCTCCGTGAAGAACTATGTCCGGGCCGAGGGCTTCATCTTCCTGCTTGTTCCGGTCTTCGCCGCGGCCATGGCGCGCGGCTACGGCTATTAGAGACGACCCTGGGCCTCGGCCGGAAACGTCTCATCCAGCGGAGCGATCGGCACCAGCGGGGCTGGAATATCCGTGGTCTTCTCCTTCGACTTGCAGATATCGGCGATGACGCAGGCCGGGCAGTCGGGCTTGCGCGCCTTGCAGACATAGCGGCCATGCAGGATCAGCCAGTGATGCGCATGGCGCATGAACTCGGCCGGAATGACCTTGAGCAGCCCCTGCTCGACCTGTTCCGGCGTCTTGCCGGGCGCCAGCCCGGTCCGGTTACCGATGCGGAAGATATGCGTGTCGACCGCCATGGTGTGCTGGCCGAAGGCGACGTTGAGCACCACATTGGCGGTCTTGCGCCCGACGCCCGGCAGCTTCACCAGCTCGTCACGATCCTGCGGCACCTGGCCCGCATGATCGTCGATCAGCGCCTTCGACAGCGCAATCACGTTCTTGGCCTTGTTGCGCCACAGACCGATGGTGCGGATATAGTCGCCGACCCTGGCCTCGCCCAAAGCCGCCATCTTGGCTGGCGTGTCGGCCGCGGCGAACAGCGCCTTCGTCGCCTTGTTGACGCCGGCGTCGGTCGCCTGCGCGGACAGAACCACCGCGACCAGCAGGGTGAAGGCGTTGACGTAGTCGAGTTCGCCTTTCGGCTCAGGCCGCTGCACTGAAAAACGCCTGAATATCTCGTGCACCTCGGCGGGGCTGTAAAGCGAGCGCGAGGCTGCCTTTCGCGGCCGTCCACCAGGTGCCCGGCCGCCACTGGCGGTGGAGGGTGGGGACTTTTTGACAGCTACGGATTTTTTCGACTTGGGAGGCGCCATATCCCTTCCTATAATATTCCCTCATGAGTGACACAAACGCCTCGTTCCAGGCCGACGAGCCATTTTTCCAGGCCTTGCTGACGCCGCACCGCTCGCTCGGCCGCACCGGCTTCCTGATCCTGATGGGAGCGCTGCTGTTCGGCTGGGGCGTCACCGGCGCCTTCTTCCTGGCGCATGGCGCCTGGCCGGTGTTCGGCTTCTTCGGCCTCGACGTGATCGCCGTCTACATCGCCTTCCGCGCCAATTACCGCGCCGCGCGCGCCCGCGAGGAAATCTCGGTCTCGCGCACCAGCCTCGACATCCGCAAGACGGCGCCGTCCGGCCGTTCGGAAGCGCATCATTTCAACCCGTTCTGGACCCGTTTCTCGATCGCCCGCCACAGCGAGATCGGCATCACCAAGATGGCGGTGGAAGCGCAGGGCAAGAGCGTGGCGATCGGCGGCTTCCTCAATCCAGATGACCGCGAGAGTTTCGCCACCGCCTTCTCGCGCGCGCTGGCGACCGCCAAGAGGCGCTGAACTCAAACAGACGCCTCGGGACCGGTAGCGCGGCCGCCTGCCGCGTAGCGGGACAAGTCTCCTTGACGGGTCGGCTGAACCCTTTCGCCGGCCATGATTGTCCTCTCCGGCGCAAAGCCGACCCTATCTGGGTGCCGGCGGCGGGAAGGCAAGTTTCGGGTGGTGGCAAAGCTCTGGAAGACCGATATTCGCGGCCAAGGAGATATTGCCATGAACGCTCAGATGACCATGAATGCGCGGATGAAGCCGACCGCGAGGCGGCCTATGACCGCATC
>JAFKFE010000170.1 GCA_017308345.1 Alphaproteobacteria bacterium
GTGAGCAACAGTTCGGTCTCGTAATAGAGCGTGCGCAGCAACTGCCCCTTCCAGCCGTTCCACACGCCCGGTCCGACGCCTCTGATATCGCAGACGGTGAGGACCAGGAGCAGCTTGAGCCGCTCGACCGATTGCACGATCGAGGCGAAATCCTCGATCGTCTTGCGGTCGTTGAGGTCGCGCGTCTGCGCCGTCATCGACATCGCCAGGTGGTTCTCGACCAGCCAGGCGACGGTTGCGGTGTCGGCCGCCGACATCCCCATATGCGGGCAGATGCGCCGCGCGATGCGGGCCCCGGCCTCCGAATGGTCTTCCGGCCGTCCCTTGGCGATGTCGTGCAGCAGCACCGCGACATAAAGCGCCTCGCGGCTCTTCTTGAGCCCCGGCATCAGCGAATGCGCCAGCGGATGGATCTTCTCGCCGTCGCCGCGCTCGATCTCGGCCAGCACGCCGATGCAGCGGATCAGGTGCTCGTCCACCGTGTAGTGGTGGTACATCGAGAACTGCATCATGGCGACGATCTTGCCGAAGTCGGGGATGAGCCTGCCGAGCAGCCCTGCCTCGTTCATGCGCCTGAGATTGAGCTCCGCGTTGCGGTCCGAGGTCAGGATGTCGAGGAACAGCCGGTTGGCCTCCTCGTCGCGCCTCAGCGACTTGTTGACCAGGCCGAGCGAGCGGGTGAGCAGCTTGAGCGCGTCGGGATGGAACTCCAGCCCATGCTTGTCGGCGAACCAGAACAACCTCAGCAGGTTGACCGGATCGCGTTCGAACACGCCGTCGTCGGCGATGTTGATGCGGTGATTGTCGACGATGAAATCCGAGGTGCCGGCAAGCTTGCGCTTGCGCCGCTGGAAGGTGAGGAAGATGCGGTTGAAGCCCGGCACATGCTTGGCCTGCTCTTCCTCGAGCGCCGCGCAGAAGATGCGGGTGAGGTCGCCGACATCCTTGGCGACGAGGAAATAGTGCTTCATGAAGCGCTCGACGGCCGACAGGCCGGGATGCGTCGTGTAGCCGAGCCGCTCGGCGATCTCGCGCTGGATGTCGAAATGCAGCCGCTCTTCCGCCTTGCCGGTGAGGAAATGCATGTGGCAGCGCACCGCCCACAGGAAATCCTCGGCCTTCTGGAATTCGCGATACTCGGCCTGGGTGAAGACGCCTTTCTCGACCAGTTCCTCGCCGGTGCGCACCCGGTAGAAATACTTGCCGATCCAGAACAGCGTCTGCAGGTCGCGCAGACCGCCCTTGCCGTCCTTGACGTTGGGCTCGACCAGATAGCGGCTTTCGCCGGCCTTGGCATGGCGCTCGTCGCGCTCGGCAAGCTTGGCCTGCACATATTCCGGCCCGGTCGTGCGCACCACTTCATGGTCGAAGCGGGTGAGCAGCTCGTCATAGAGCTTGCGTTCGCCCCAGAGGAAACGCGCCTCGAGGATCGACGTGCGGATCGTGATGTCGCTGCGCGAAAGCCTGAGGCAATCCTCGATGTTGCGGGTCGCGTGGCCGACCTTCAACCCCATGTCCCACAGCATGTAGAGCATGTATTCGACGATCTGTTCGCCCCACGGCGTCTGCTTGTAGGGCAGCAGGAAAAGCAGGTCGATGTCGGAGCCCGGCGCCAGCGTGCCGCGGCCGTAGCCGCCGACCGCGACGACCGCCATGCGCTCGGCCACGGACCTGTTCTTGACGCGGTAGACATGGGCGGCGGCGAAATCGTAGAGCGCCCGGATCAACTCATCCATCAGATGCGACAGCCGCTCGGCGCAGGCATTGCCGCCGCCATCTTCCCTGAGCATGGCCTCGGCGACCCTGCGCCCCTCCATCATCCTGCCCTTGAGCAGCTGCAGCACGGCCGTGCGAACAGCCGGTCCCGAGCCGTCGCCGGCATTCGCCGCCGTCGGCGCGGTCAGGTCGCGGCGCAGCGCGTCGCCATCGATGATTTCGTCGAGTTTCAGGGAGATCTTTGTCATTCGGCGGCGTCTATAGCGCGTTTTGTCGGCGCTGTGTATGGGGCCGGCGGATGCGCGTCCCGCGATAATCGAACGGCACGATCATCCACTGCCGCAACCGGCACAAATCGGCGAATTGCAGTGACAGCCGCCGAAACTCACGGCGGACCTTGTTGTACAAGGATGCCCTTGGCCTTTGGCGCACGCCCCTGGAGGCAAGCAGCTCCTGGCGGTCCTGCTTGAGCAGGCTTGGAAATTTGACCCCTTCCCGCCCGAGGATTTGCTCCTGCGCGCAAAGCGCCGGCCGCAACTGGTAGATCACCCTGCCGGGCGAGGTCTCAAGCTTCGAGTTGAACAGCACATGGTCGACGGGGAGGCAAATTTCCTGCGTCGCCCCCAGAAGGGCGCCGGCGGCCTTCTTCGACACGATGTAGCCGGCGCTGCCCATATGCACGTCGTACAGCCTGCTTGCCGAGAAGCCATGGCCGGCAGCGACCTGTTTTACTCCAACGATCGTTCTGTGCAGGAACGTCTCGAGCTTGATGATATCGGCGTCTGCCGGAATCCACCCCAGGTCCGCCAGCAGCGGGCCGGTTTTCTCCGAAAGCATCACGTCGTCCTCGAAGATCGCGACATAGGAATCGTCGCCCGCCGCGATGGCGGACCAGCAGGCCCTGTGGCTTAGCAGGCACGCGATCTCGCCGTCCGTCAGCCGTGTCTGCGAGACCGGCCTCTTGCGCACCGGCATCGAACCCAGGTCCGGCAGGGCCTGCGCGTCCACCGCGGCCATACGCTCGAAAGCCACGCCGGCTCGCTCGAATTCAGCCGTCACATGCGCCAGCCTGTCGGTGGATCGGTCGAGGTTTATGACGAGGCATTTCATCGGGAGCGGTTCGCTGAACTCAAAACGGCGGCGTGCATAGCATGGCGGCTGTGTTTGGCGCGCGCTTATTTTGGGAAGAATGCTTCCAGTCTGCCGTGGCGCGGCGCAACAGACAAAAAACGCAGGGACGCCCTTGACCTTCCAGTTGCTGGAAGGACTACCTCCGCCTCAATTCGAGAATTCCGAGGCATTGCTGATGACCCATTCCGACCACAACCATCATCACTCGCATGGCGCATCCTGCTGCTCGGCGAAAGGCGCGGCACCCGCGGCCGAAGCCGTGATTCGCGACCCTGTCTGCGGCATGACCGTCGATCCGGCGGCCGGCAAGCCGACCGCCGGGCATGGTGGACGAACCTTTCATTTCTGCAGCGAGCGCTGCCGCACGAAATTCGTTGCCGAGCCGGAGGGCTACCTGACGGCCACCGATCCCGTCTGCGGCATGAATGTCGATCGGGCGAGCGCCAGCTACTTTCTGCGCCATGAAGGACAGGGCTTTTATTTCTGCTCCGCCGCTTGCAAAGGCAAGTTCGAGGCGGAGCCGGCAAAATACCTCGCCGGCCGGCCCGAGCCGCGGCCGATGCCGAAGGGCACGCAATATACCTGCCCGATGCATCCCGAGATCATCCGCGACAAGCCAGGCTCCTGTCCGATCTGCGGCATGGCGCTGGAGCCGATGGGTGTGCCGACAGGCGACGAAGGCCCGAATCCCGAACTCGTCGATTTCACGCGCCGGCTCTGGATTAGCGCCGTGCTCTCCGTGCCCCTGCTGGTCTTCGCCATGGCGCCGATGCTGGGCCTCAGCTTCGACAGTCTCATCGACGGCCGGACGAAGACGTGGGTGGAACTGGCGCTGGCGAGCCCGGTAGTGCTGTGGGCGGCGTTTCCGTTCTTCCATCGCGGCTGGGATTCGATCCTCAACCGCAGCCCCAATATGTGGACGCTGATTTCGCTGGGCGTCGGCGCCGCCTATCTCTACAGCGTTGTCGCCGTGCTCTTCCCGGACATCTTCCCGCATCAGTTTCGCGGCCATGACGGCGCCGTGCCGGTCTATTTCGAGGCTGCCTCCGTCATCGTCGCGCTGGTCTTCCTCGGCCAGGTGCTGGAACTCAGGGCCCGCGAGCGCACCGGCTCTGCAATTCGCGCTCTCCTCGACCTTGCCCCGAAGACGGCGCGGCTGATCGGCGCCGACGGCTCCGAGAAGGACGTGCCGCTCGACAGCGTCCAGACCGGCGACCGGCTGCGCATTCGTCCGGGCGACTCGGTGCCTGTCGACGGCATCGTGCTGGAAGGTCGCTCGGCGATCGACGAATCGATGATCACGGGCGAGCCGCTGCCGGTCGAAAAGACGGAAGGCGACGCGCTTACCGGTGGCACGCTGAACAAGAACGGCTCGCTGGTCATGCGCGCCGAGAAAGTCGGCGCCGAGACCACGCTGTCGCGCATCGTCGAGATGGTCGCCAAGGCGCAGCGGTCACGCGCGCCGATCCAGGGGCTGGCCGATCGCGTTTCCTTCTATTTCGTGCCGGCTGTCGTGCTGGTGGCGATCGTCGCCTTCATCGCCTGGGCGATGCTCGGTCCTCAGCCCAGCCTGATCTTCGCCATCGTCTCGGCGGTGTCGGTGCTGATCATCGCCTGTCCCTGCGCGCTTGGCCTGGCGACGCCGATGTCGATCATGACGGCGACTGGGCGCGGCGCGCATGCCGGTGTGCTGATCAAGGAAGCGGCGGCGCTGGAGCGTTTCGCCTCGGTCGACACCCTGATCGTCGACAAGACCGGCACGTTGACGGAGGGTAAGCCGCGGCTGACCGATGTCGTCGCGGTTCAAGGCATCGAGGAGAGCGAACTTCTGGGCCTCGCCGCCGCCCTCGAAAAGGGCTCGGAACATCCGCTGGCCGAGGCGATCGTCGAGGGCGCGGCCGGACGCGGCGTCAAGCTCGCCGACGCCGGAGACTTCGAGGCGATAACGGGTAAGGGAGTTACCGGCAACGTGTCCGGCAAGAAGGTGGCGCTCGGCAATGCGGCGATGATGGCCGATCTCGGCGTCGGCATCGCAGCCATTTCCGCCCCGGCGGAGACGCTGCAGGCCGAGGGCAAGACGGCGATGTTCGTCGCCGTCGGCGGCAGGCTCGCCGGCCTCGTCGCCGTTGCCGATCCAGTCAAGGCGACGACCGCCGAGGCGATCAAGGCCCTGCACGACAAGGGCCTGCGCATCATCATGGCGACCGGAGACAACGAGCGCACGGCAAAGGCGATCGCCGCCAAGCTCGGCATAGACGAGGTCCGCGCCGGCCTGCTGCCGGATGAGAAGGGCGCGCTGGTCGAGCAGTTGCGCGCGAGCGGCGCCGGCGTCGCCATGGCCGGTGACGGCGTCAACGACGCGCCGGCGCTGGCTGGCGCCGATGTCGGCATCGCGATGGGCACCGGCGCCGATGTCGCGGTCGAAAGCGCCGGCATCACGCTGGTCAAGGGCGACCTCAACGGCATAGTGAGGGCCCGTACGCTCGCCCAGGCGACGATTCGCAACATCCGCCAGAACCTGTTCTTCGCCTTCCTCTACAACGTGCTCGGCGTGCCGGTCGCGGCCGGCGTGCTCTATCCGCTCACCGGCACGCTTCTGTCGCCGATGATAGCGGCGGCGGCGATGAGCCTGTCATCGGTCTCCGTCATCAGTAACGCCTTGCGCCTGAGAACGTTGAAACTCTGAGCAAAGCCACCAGATACGGAATCCGAACACCAGGAGACCTGAATGACCTTGGCCAAGAAGATCGTGCTGCTGCTGATGGCAGCCGGAATGCTGCTCGCCGTCTTCCTCGAAAGCGTCCCGGCGCAATCGGAAGAGATGAAGCACGACATGTCCAAAATGGCGATGGGCGCGGAGAGCCCCGCCACCGTTGCCTATCAGGCGGCCATGGACAAGATGCACGGCGACATGATGATCGAGTACACCGGCAACGCCGATGTCGATTTCGTGCGCGGCATGATCCCGCATCACCAGGGCGCCATCGACATGGCGAAGGTGGTGATCGCCAACGGCAAGGACCCGGAGATACGCAAGCTCGCCGAAGGCGTCGTCACGGCCCAGGAAGCCGAGATCAAGCAGATGCAGGACTGGCTCGCCACGCATCCGGTCAAGTAACTCACTCGCGCGGACGGAGTCTGGACGCGGGCGAGCACTTCGGTCTGGATTTCAGGCCACGGCTGTGCTGCGATCCGGCTCAGCACGGAGCAGATCATGCCTTCCACGATCAGAACCACCACCTTGCCGTCCGGCGAAGCCGTTCCAGTGCTGGGTCAAGGCACCTGGAAGATGGGTGAGGACCGGCGCCGTCGTGCCGATGAGGTCGCGGCGCTGAAGCTGGGCCTGGATCTCGGCATAACGCTGATCGACACAGCCGAAATGTATGCCGGCGGCGGCGCTGAGGAAGTGGTGGCCGAAGCCGTCGCCGGACGTCGCGACGAGACCTTCCTGGTTTCCAAGGTGCTGCCGTCGAACGCCTCGCGCGCCGGCGTGAAGCGCGCCTGCGAGAACAGCCTGAAGCGGCTCGCCACCGACCGCATCGACCTCTATCTGCTGCATTGGCCGGGCAGCGTGCCGCTGGTCGAGACCGTGCAGGCTTTCGAGGCGCTGAAGGCCGAAGGCAAGATCCGCCACTGGGGCGTCAGCAATTTCGACACGGACGAGATGGAAGAGCTTGCCGGCCTGTCCGCGGGCGGCAACGTCCAGACCAACCAGGTGCTCTACAACCTGTCGCGCCGCGGCCCGGAATTCGACCTTGCGCCCTGGATGAATGCGCGCGGCATCCCGCTGATGGCCTATTCGCCTGTCGAGCAGGGCGATCTGGCCCGCAATGCGCGCCTCGAGGCGGTTGCCGCCCGCCACGACGCCACTGCCGCGCAGATCGCGCTCGCCTGGGCGATGGCGCAGCCAGGCGTCATCGCCATTCCGAAGGCCAGCCGCCAGGAGCATGTCCGCCAGAATGCCGCCGCGCTCGATATCAGGCTGACGGCCGGGGATTTCGCCGATCTCGACCGCGCCTTCCCGCCGCCGACGCGCAAGCGCGGCCTGGAAATGATTTAATCGCCCGGCGCAATCCCCAATCGCATGCGAGCCCTCCGCAGCGCGCGGGAGAAAACGCCGGTATCGTCGGCCGCGCGGGCAAGCGTGAGCGCGCCCTGGATGGCGGCAACGGCTTCCTCGGCGAGTTCCAAGGCCTCGGCGGGCGCATGTCCGCCTCGCGCCAGCGCATCGGCAAGATGCGTGACCCAGCGGCCGAAATAGTTCCAGATCTGGCTGGCGAACAGGTCGCGGGATTCATCCAGCGCGAAAGCGCCGATCAGGCAAACCCGGCGACCCGAGCGGAAATAGCTGTCCGTCGCCGCGAGCATCGTTTCGATCCCTGCCATCGGATCGGTGCTGTCGCGCAAGGGCGCAAAGACATTGTCCTCGAACCAGGCGTCGATGTGGGCGATGACAGCTCTCGCCATCTCCTCCTTGCCGCCGGGAAAGAAGTGATAGAGGCTTCCCTTGCCCAGCCCCGTCGCCTCGCCGATCAAGGCCAGGCTGGCGCCCTCATAGCCATGTTCCCGGAAAACTTCGGCCACGATCCCCAGCAACTGGTCCCGATCTGGCGCGATCCTTCGCATGTTTCCTACAGCTCGAGTTCCGACAGGCCGGGATGGTCGTCCGGCCGGCGGCCGAGCGGCCAGTGATACTTCCGCTCGCGCTCCGTGATCGGCAGGTCGTTGATGCTCGCCACGCGCCGGCGCATCAGCCCGGCTTCGTCGAACTCCCAGTTCTCGTTGCCGTAGGAGCGGAACCAGTGGCCGCTGTCGTCATGCCATTCATAAGCGAAGCGCACCGCGATGCGGTTGTCGTTCCAGGTCCAGACCTCCTTGATCAGGCGATAGTCCAGCTCGCGCGCCCATTTGCGCTTGAGGAAGCCGACGATCTCGCCGCGACCGGCAATGAATTCGGCCCGGTTCCGCCAGACGCTGTCCTCGGTATAGGCGAGCGCAACCCGTTCCGGGTCGCGGCTGTTCCATGCGTCCTCGGCCAGGCGCGCCTTCTGTGCTGCCGTTTCGGCCGTGAACGGGGGCAATGGCGGACGGCTCATGAGAATCTCCTGTCGCTTCGATCATCGATCAGCGACATTGTACCGATTGGTACAATGAGTCAATGGCGCGTCTGGTCTACTGCTTCGTTGCCAGCCCCTTCAGCCGGTAGAGCGCCTCCAGCGCCTCGCGCGGCGTCATCTCGTCGGGATTGATGGCGCCGAGCGCGTCGCCGAGCGCATCGCTCTTCATCGGCTTCGGCGGTTCGCGCTTCACCGCCACTGAAAACAGCGGCAAATCGTCGACCAGCCGGTTGGTCTTGCCGGAAACCTCGCCCTCTTCCAGCTGATGCAGGACTTCCTTGGCGCGCGCGACGACCGCCTCGGGCAGGCCGGCCAGCCGCGCCACCTGCACGCCGTAGGAGCGGTCGGCGGCACCCCTGCCGACCTCGTGCAGGAAGACGACGTCGCCTTCCCATTCCTTGACCCGCATGGTGACGTTGTGGAGCCGGGGCAGCTTGCCTGCCAGCGCGGTCATCTCATGGAAATGCGTGGCGAAGATCGCCCGGCAGCGGTTCTTCTCATGCAGGTATTCGACCGCCGCCCAGGCGATCGACAGGCCGTCGAAAGTGGCAGTGCCGCGGCCGATCTCGTCGAGGATCACCAGCGCCCGCTCGCCGGCCTGGTTGAGGATCGCCGCCGTCTCGACCATCTCGACCATGAAGGTCGAGCGGCCGCGCGCCAGGTCGTCGGAGGCGCCGACGCGCGAGAACAGGCGATCGACCACACCGATATGGGCTGATGCCGCCGGCACGAAGGAACCGGTCTGGGCCAGAATGGCGATCAGCGCGTTCTGGCGCAGGAATGTCGACTTACC
>JAFKFE010000171.1:0-2754 GCA_017308345.1 Alphaproteobacteria bacterium
GGCGGCCAAGGTCGTGCTCGACGCCGACCGGCGCAAGGAGATCATCCTGCACGACGCCCGCAATCTCGCCTTCGCCAATGGCCTCGACCTGGTCGAGGACGAGGGCCTGCTGGAGGAGGTTTCGGGCCTGGTCGAATGGCCGGTCGTGCTGATGGGCGAGTTCGAGCAGGACTTCCTCACCATCCCGGGCGAGGTCATCCGCCTTACCATCCGCGCCAACCAGAAGTGTTTCGTCACCCGGCCGCAGGGCGCGGGCGAGGACCTCTCCAACCGCTTCATCCTGATCGCCAACATCGAGGCGAGCGACGGCGGCAAGGAAATCGCCTACGGCAACGGCAAGGTGGTGCGCGCGCGCCTGTCCGACGCGCTCTATTTCTGGAAGACCGACCAGGGCGACCTGCCGGACCTCGACCAGTTAAAGCAATCGGCGGCGAAGTTCGACCTGGATTTGAAGAAGCCGCTCGACCAGCGCATGGCGCGCCTCGACCACCTCAACGTGACCTTCCATGCCAAGCTCGGCACGCAGGGGGAGAGGGTACAGCGTATCAAGCAACTGGCCGAGGAACTGGCGCCGGCCGTCGGCGCCGATGGCGCGCTCGTCGCTCGCGCGGCCGTGCTCGCCAAGGCCGACCTGCAGACCGAGGTGGTCGGCGAGTTCCCCGAACTGCAGGGCGCCATGGGCCGCAAATATGCGCTGCTGCAGGGCGAGCATGCGTCGGTCGCGGCCGCCGCCGAGGAACACTACAAGCCGCAGGGCCCTTCCGACCGCGTGCCGACCGATCCGGTCTCGGTTGCCGTCGCGCTGGCCGACAAGCTCGATACGCTGACCGGCTTCTGGGCGATCGATGAAAAGCCCACGGGCAGCAAGGACCCGTTTGCTCTCCGCCGAGCCGCGCTGGGCGTGGTCAGGATCCTCGTCGAGAACAGTATTCGCCTGGCGCTGACGTCTGTTTTCGCCAAGGCTTTTGCCAACTTCAAAGGCGGCGCGGATCAGTCGTCCGACCTCCTCGCCTTCTTCCACGATCGCCTGAAGGTCTACCTCCGCGACCAGGGCGCGCGGCACGACCTGATCGATGCCGTCATCACGCCTCAGTCCGACGACCTGCTGCAGATCGTGCGCCGCGTCGAGGCGCTGGGCTCCCTGCTCGACACCGAGGAGGGCAAGAACCTGCTTGCGGGCACCAAGCGCGCCGCCAACATCCTGGCCGCGGAGGAGAAGAAGAAGACGGCGATCGCCGAGACCGTTGAGCCGGCTCTGTTCCGCGAGGATGCGGAAAAGAAGCTCTTTGCCGCGGTGAATCAGGCCGAGAAGGAAGCCGGCCAAGCAATTCAAAACGAAGATTTTTCCGTCGCCATGCTGGCGCTCAGCGTGTTGCGCGAACCGGTTGATTCATTCTTTGAAGGCGTTCTCGTGAATGATGAGGACCAGGCCGTGCGCGCCAACCGTCTGGCGCTGCTCGCCCGCATCCGCGCCGCCACCGATCAGGTCGCGGATTTTTCAAAAATCGTCGGCTGACGGTTCGAAAATCGCAGCCTCGGCAATGCCCGTTTCCACTAGGCTGCGGGCATTGCTCGGCAATTTCGCGCTCGAAATTTAATGCGCCGGAGCCGGCTTACAGTCATACGGCGATGACCTCCGCATGGGAGAACCGACGCATGTCGCCCGGAAGTGTGCAGCGGTTCCGGGACAACGACATGCATCAGACAAAAGACGTTCCCAAACCACGGAGGCATGCCATGAATTCCGTTGACGATATGGACCTGATTGAAGAAACCCCGGCCGCCGCCGAGGGCATCGAACCCGCTTCCGAAGACATCCTCGACCATGCCGCCGCCGCGGCTGTCGAAGCCGCCGATCCGTCCGAAGACGATGAGGAAGAAGGCGAGGACGAAGACAGCGACGACGAAGAAGACGAGGACGCTGCCGCCTCGGCCGACGACGAGTCGGAAGATGACGAGGAGGACGGCGACGACACCGACGAAGAAGCCACGGCCTCGGGCGACGATGAGTTCGATGACGAGGATGTAGACGACGCCGACGAAGACGACGACAAGGAAGAAGCAGCCTGAGCTGTTTCCCGCCCTCTGAACGCATCGCCTGAAACACGAGGGCGACGCACGCGCGTCGCCCTTTTTCGATGTCAGGCTTTGTCAGTTTTCAGAAGCCGACGGTGTCAGCTGACCCGTCAATCCTCCAAGAAGATTGACCCGTCAATCTTCCACGATGCTGACCCTGACGCTGTCGGAATAGACATCGACCTCGATCAGCGGCTCGCCATTGACGATGGCGCGCCTCGTGGCGCTGCTCATGGCGCCGCCGCGCTCCAGCATGCGCTGCAGGTCGGCGCGCGACCCGTCGCTGCGGAACCAGGGATCGCCCTGGTCGTCGCTGTCGCGCCGGTGGAATTTGTGCCAGTTGGCGCGGTCCTGCCGCACCATCTGCGCGGCGCTGCTCAGCGGATAGCCGTCGCTGGCGCGGTGGTCGCGATCGGAAATGCGCGCAGTGTAAGAGCCGAGCATGTCGTCGGCCTGCGCCGAACCCGTGCCCAACATCGTTGCCGCCACCAGGCCGGCAACCGCAATTGCTTTCGAAACAGTCATGAGACCCCCTTTTGAAACGCCATCGTGCCCGATCCGCGTGACGGGAATCGGACACATTCAAGCGCCTAGCACATCGAGGTGGTATCCAGTGTGATTTACATCGCCTTGCCGACGCGTGGCAGTGGCGTGGCATTTTGCGGCTGCGCCTGTGGC
>JAFKFE010000171.1:2809-13118 GCA_017308345.1 Alphaproteobacteria bacterium
CGTTCGAAGCGGCGGCCGTGCCGTTCGCGGGCGTTGCCGTCGAAGTCCCGTTGGCCGGCGTGGTCGCCGCGGTTGCCGGTGTCGCGGCCTTGGCCGACGCGGTCGCCGGCGTTGCGAAGGCGCTGCCGACAATGCCGCCGCGGATGATCATCGGCGCCGGCTGATGCCCGGACTTTTCGGGAATAGCCGCGACCTTTTCGTCGGTGACGGCGGGCACGGGATCGCCAAGCGCTATCATCGACGGCGTCAAGGCCGCCGACAGCCTGGCTGGTTCGATCGCATTCAGGCGGATGACCGAAGGCGTCGAGGTCGAGGGTCCGACAACGACGATCGACGAAGCATGCGCCGCGCCGTTCATCGCCAGAAGGCTGATGCCGAACGCTCCGAGCAAACGCATCACAAGAAACTCCCAAGCCCGCAACCAGAACAACCCGCACCTTAGGGCCGGCAGATTGAAGCCGGCTTGCGTGGAAACTTAACATTTTAGGGATTGATAAATCGCCAATGCCCGCCCTTGCCCGATGGAGGCGGTCGTATTACGGGACCGGCATGTTCAGGACTGGTGGCAAATTTGGCTGAGATACTTGCGGTCGGCGAGGCCATGGAGCGGGCCCTGGCGCTGCTCGAAGCCGGTGACATCGTCGCCATCCCCACCGAGACGGTTTATGGGCTGGCCGGCGATGCCGCCAACGGCGTCGCCGTGGCGCGCATCTTCGAGGCCAAGGGCCGGCCGCGCTTCAACCCGTTGATCGCCCATGTCGCCGATCGCGCGATGGCGGACCGCATCGCCGGCTTCGATCCGCTTTCGGCAAGGCTCGCCGAAGCCTTCTGGCCCGGCCCGCTGACGCTGGTGCTGCCGCACAGGGCGGACAGCGGCATCCATCCGCTGGTCACCGCGGGGCTGGACACGATCGCGCTGCGCATGCCGCGCGGGTTCGGCGGCGAGCTGATCGCGCGGCTCGGCCGGCCGCTCGCGGCCCCCAGCGCCAATACTTCCGGTAAGATCAGTGGCACCACCGCGAGTGCGGTCGCCGCCGATCTCGGCGACAGGATCAAGCTGGTCGTCGATGGCGGCGCGACCCCAGTCGGCCTGGAATCGACTATTCTCAAGGTCGAGCATGGCAAATTGCGGTTGCTCAGGCCCGGCGGCATCGGCGCCGAAGAGATCGAGTCGGTGGCCGGCGCGAAACTGTCGCGCGGCGCCAGCGGCATCGAGGCGCCGGGCATGCTTGCCTCGCATTACGCGCCCGGTGCCGCCATGCGGCTGAATGTCGAGAAGGTTGGCGAGGGCGAGGCGCTGCTTGCGTTCGGCCGCAGCCGCGCCGAGGGCTGGGAACGGGCCGTCGCGCTGCGCAATCTCTCCGAAACGGGCGACCTGCGCGAGGCGGCAAGCAACCTCTTCGCCTATATGCAGGCGCTCGACCGCGTCGGCGCCGCGACCATCGCCGTCGAGCCGATTCCATTCGAGGGCCTGGGCGAAGCGATCAACGACCGGCTCGCCCGCGCCGCCGCGCCGCGTGACAAGACCGGCTGAGCCTATCTCTTTGTTTTGACGCAATTCCGGACGGAAAACCGCTTCGCACTTTTCCTGGAATTGCTCTAGGGGGCAATCGTCGGCGACAAATATGCGCTGCGCGACCAGGCCGACATCGCGCCTTACATCACCGAGCGGCGCGGCCTTTGGCATGGGCGCACATCGCTGGTTCTGAGGCCGGGCAGCGTCGAGGAAGTGAGCCGCATCATGCGCCTTGCGACCGAGACCGGAACGCCGATCGTGCCGCAAAGCGGCAATACCGGGCTGGTCGGCGCCCAAGTGCCGGACAGATCCGGCCGCGACATCGTGCTCTCGCTGTCGCGGCTGAACCTCATACGCGAGATCGATGTCTTGTCGAACACGGTGACCGCCGAGGCCGGCGTCATCCTGCAGACGCTGCAGGAGGCCGCCGACGCCGCCGACCGCCTGTTCCCGCTCTCGCTCGCCGCCCAAGGGTCATGTCAGATCGGCGGCAATCTGTCCTCCAATGCCGGCGGCACCGGCGTGCTTGCCTATGGCAATGCGCGCGAGCTCTGCCTTGGCGTCGAGGTCGTGCTGCCGACCGGCGAGGTCTTCGACGATTTGCGCAAGCTTAAGAAGGACAACACCGGCTACGATCTGAAGAACCTCTTCGTCGGCGCCGAAGGCACGCTCGGCGTCATCACCGCCGCGGTGCTGAAACTGTTCCCGAAGCCGAAGGGCAGGGAGGTCGCCTTTGCCGGCCTGCCGTCGTCCCCGCACGACGCGCTGTCGCTGTTCACCCTGGCGATGGACCGAGCCGGCGCATCGCTCACCGCTTTCGAATTGATCGCCAGAAGGCCTTACGATTTCACGCTGAAGCACGGGCAAGGCATCACGCGGCCGCTGGCCGACGACTGGCCGTGGTATGTGCTGATGCAGGTTTCGTCCGGCCGCTCCGAGGAGGACGGCAAGGCGCTGATCGAGGAGATTCTTTCGGCCGGCCTCGAACAAGGCTTCGTCGGCGACGCGGTGGTGTCGGCAAGCCTGGCCCAGGGCGACGCTTTCTGGAATTTCCGCGAGACGCTTCCTGAATGCCAGAAGCCCGAGGGCGCCTCGATCAAGCACGACATCTCCGTGCCGATCGCCTCGATCCCCGAGTTCATCGAAAAGGCGGCGGGCGTGGTGGAGGAGGTCTGCCCCGGCGCGCGCGTGGTCTGCTTCGGCCACATGGGCGACGGCAACCTGCACTACAACATCTCGCGCCCCGTGGATTGGCAAGACGAGGCGTTCCTCGACCTCTACCACCCGATGAACAAGGCGGTGCACGATGTCGTGCGCTCCTTCCACGGTTCGATCTCGGCCGAGCACGGCATCGGCCAGCTGAAGCGCGACGAACTGATCGCCACGGCGCCGCCCATGGCGATCGATCTGATGCGCCGGGTGAAGGCGGCCTTCGATCCGGCCGGCATCATGAATCCCGGTAAGGTTATCTGATCCTTCCCCAATCCGGTGGCCGGTCGCATTCCGATAACCATCCCTGAGATCAGCAAAATTTAACCGACTTTCTTAAGCGCGCCGGTAAGAAGCCAGCGCTAATGTTTCTTCCCATAACGAGGCCGGAAAAACCGGCCCTGAGAGAACCGGAAAACGGCCCTCAGGAATAACAGGGAAGACATCGATGAACACTGGACTGAAGCCAGTCTGGGCCGGGCGCAACATGCGCCTCGACCCGTTTCGCCTGCCGCAGATGGTGAGCTATGCCACCCGCGACGACTACGGCGATGTCGCCTTCACCATCGATCAGCGCGGCGCCGTCATCCGCCGCATGCTGGAGATGAGCGGCGTGCCGGCGATCATCGCGCTGCCCGCCAAGGCGTTCCGCGGCGTCGCCGCGCGCGCCATCGAAGATCCGGACGGCAATGTCACGGTGACGCTGGAACTTCTGCACAACGATCCGATGCTGTCGGTGCCGCTGCTGGTCGCCGACGACCTCGACGACGTTGCCGCCGACTGGCGCGCCTGGGCCGATGCCTATCGCCTGCCGATGCTGCTGATCGAGGCCGACGGCATTGCCCGCACGCTGGAAGAATCGCTCGGCGCCGCCATCAAGGCGCTGCCGCCGCAGGAGCGCCGCAAGGGCCGCGTCTCCACCATGCGCCGCCCGCGCTTCCTCGCCCGCCGCAAGGCCGGCAATCTGGGCCTGAGGCTCGTCATCGACGGCCAGGAGATCATTGCGCGGGAGTAGCCGCACTTTTCCCTTCCCCCACAAGGGGAGAAGGGAAAGCGCCGCGCTAAACCAGCGGCTTCAGCCAAATCCAGACCGACCCGCCGATCAGTCCGAGGAAGATCAGCCAGCCGACCTGGTTGTTCGACTTGAACAGTTTCAGGCATTGGTCCGGATTGTCGATGTCGAGCCGGATGATCTGGCGCGCCATATGCGCGCCGGCGGCGATCAGCCCGGCCAGCGCCACGATCGGCACCTGCGCCGAGGCGAAGGCGATGGCGAAGCAGATCAGCGCGCCGCCATAGAGCCCGGTGAGCCACATCTTGGTGTTGTCGCCGAACAGCCGCGCCGTCGAGCGCACGCCGACGATGGCGTCGTCTTCCTTGTCCTGATGCGCGTAGATCGTGTCGTAGCCGATCACCCACAGGATCGAGCCGATATAGAGCATGATCGCCGGGTCATCGATGTCGCCGAATTCGACCGCCCAGCCCATCAGCGCGCCCCAGGAGAAGGCTAAGCCGAGCACGAATTGCGGCCAGTTGGTGATCCGCTTCATGAAGGGATAGACGGCGACGATCGCCAGCGAGGCGATGCCGAGCGGAATGGCGAAGCTGTTGAACTGCAAAAGCACTGCAAGCCCGATGAGCGCCTGGATGATGACGAAAGCCCAGGCCTGGCGGCGCGTCACCTTGCCCGCCGGGAGCGGCCGCGAGCGGGTGCGCTCGACCTGGTTGTCGATGTTCTGGTCGGCGAGGTCGTTATAGGTGCAGCCGGCGCCGCGCATGGCGACGGCGCCGACGAAGAACAGGAACAGGTACCAGGGCGCCGGAAGCAGCGTCGGCAGCGGGTCGGTCGGGCGCGGATAGGCGCCGGCGGCGAGCGCCGCCGACCACCAGCACGGCCACAAAAGCAGCTGCCAGCCGATCGGCCGGTCCCAGCGCGCAAGCTGCGCATAGGGCCAGAGCCAGCGCGGCAGCACCCGGTACACCCAATGGCCGCTCGGCGCATCGGCGACGCGGCCCTGGATCGCTTTCGACTGGACGGTTTCCATCACGCTGGAGTGACAGTAGCGCGTGGCGCCGTCAAGCGGCCGCGTTGTCGCTCAAGCAGTGAAAACATCGTGACCGGCAAACCATGCCTTGGCGACCTCGATAAAGGCCGTGGCCGCCTTCGACAGGCGCTGGCGCGTGTCATGGGCCAGGATGATGCGCTGCATCGGCAGCGGATCGGAGAGCGGCTTGCAGACCAGCGGCAGCCCGTCATAGCTGCGGTCGCCGTGGGGCCTCGTATAGCTGACCGCGACGCCGAAACCGTTGGCCACCATGGAGCGCTGCAGCTCGAACGAGCTCGTCGCCGCCCGGGAGATCGGCGACAGGCCGCGGCTGAGGAAGAGGTCCAGCATGTGCTGCCAGCTGTGCGGCTGGTCGGTGGTGATCAGCGGATGCTGCGCCAGCTCCGCCAGGCTGACGGCGTGCTTGTCCGCCAGCGCATGGCCGGCTGGCAGAAGCGCGTGTGGCCGCAACTCGTGCAGCAGAATGCGCTTGAAATGGCCGGGCAGGCCGAGATCGTAGGTGAGGCCGAGGTCGACGGCGCTGTCGGCCAGGCGCCGCCCCAGCGTGTCGAAGCTCTCGTCGCCGATGACGACCGTGACGGCCGGGCAGCGCTCGGCGAAGGCGCGCATCAGCGCCGGCGCGAAATAGGGTGCCAGGTCCTCGAAGCAGCCCAGCACCAGTTCGCCGCCGACATCGGCGTCGCGCGATCCGAGCGCCGCCAGTTCGTCCGCCTCGCCCAGCACCTGCCTTGCCTTGGCGACGGCGCTCCGGCCGAAGGAGGTTAGCGCGACGCCGCTGCCCCGCTGGCGCACGAACAGCTTCTGGCCAAGCGCGTCCTCGACATGGTCGATCGCCACCGAGATCGACGGCTGCGACACATTCAGTGCCTGGGCGGCCATGGTCACACTGCCATGGCGGGCCACGGCAACGACATAGCGCAACTGCGTGAGGGTGAATTTCATAGGACAAAACTATAAGCAGGATGAGAAGTTATTATTTTACGCGATATGACGTGGCTGCGATAGTTGGGCATCGCACACAGGGAGAGTTTTATGGCCAGTCCGAAAATCGACGCCGCGACGATTGCCGACTACCAGCGCGACGGCGCTGTCTGCATCCGCGGCGCCTTCAAGGACTGGGTCGGCGTCATCGCCGACGGCATCGAACGCAACATGCAGGACCGCAGCGCCACCGCCTCCGACATTGCCGGCGGCAAGGGCAGTTTCTTCGACGATTACTGCAACTGGGAGCGCATCCCGGAATTCGTCAGGATCGTGCGCGAATCGCCGGCCGCCGAACTGGCGGCTGCCGTCATGCAGTCGCGCAGCGCCCAGTTCTTCCATGATCACGTCCTGGTCAAGGAGCCCGGCACGCAGAAGCCGACCCCGTGGCACCAGGACATTCCCTATTATTTCGTCGATGGCAGCCAGACGGTGAGCTTCTGGATCCCGATCGATCCGGTGAAGGAGGCGACGCTGAGGCTGATCGCCGGCTCGCACAAATGGGAAAAGATGGTCCTGCCGGTGCGCTGGCTGAACGACGCCAACTTCTATGCCGGCGAGGGCGACTACCGGCCGGTGCCGGATCCCGACAACGACCCGTCGATGAAGGTGCTCGAATGGGAGATGGAGCCGGGCGATGCGATCCTGTTCGACTTCCGCACGGCGCACGGCGCGCGCGGCAACATGACCTCGGCGCGTCGCCGGGCGCTGTCGCTGCGCTGGGTCGGCGACGACGCGCATTATGTCGAGCGGCCGGGCCGCACCTCGCCGCCCTATCCTGGCCACGACATGAAGCCCGGCCAGAAACTGCGCGAGGACTGGTTCCCGGTCGTCTACCGGAGCTGAGTCGTTCCCGCGGAGCGATCTGCCTTGCCCTGATCACATTTTGACGAGGGCCATCTTCCCGTGCGCAACTGCCGCCAAAAATGCCAAGACGCCTTGACCCGTCGCCCGAGGACCAATAGCGGGTTCAGGCAAGGACGATCGGCAGCAAGAGGTGGCCATGAATGTTCTTCTTCTCGGCTCGGGTGGCCGCGAACATGCGCTCGCCTGGAAGATGTCCGCCTCGCCGCTGCTGACCCGGCTCTACGCCTCGCCCGGCAATCCGGGCATCGGCCGTGTCGCCGAACTGGTCAAGCTCGACGTCGCCGACCATGCCGCCGTCGCCGCCTTCTGCCTTGAGAAAAAGATCGACCTCGTCGTGGTCGGTCCGGAAGGGCCGCTCGTCGCCGGCATCGCCGACGATCTGCGCGTGGCCGGCATCTGTGTCTTCGGTCCGTCCAAGGCCGCGGCAAGGCTTGAGGGCTCGAAGGGCTTCACCAAGGACCTCTGCGCCAAATTCAACATCCCGACCGCCGCCTATGGCCGTTTCGGCGATCTCGCCTCGGCGAAAGCCTATGTCGAGAAGACAGGCGCGCCGATCGTCATCAAGGCCGACGGGCTTGCCGCCGGCAAGGGCGTCACCATCGCCATGACTTCTGACGAGGCGAACGCCGCGCTCGAAGCCTGCTTCGAAGGCGCTTTCGGCGCCGCCGGCGCCGAGGTGGTGGTCGAGGAATATCTGACTGGCGAGGAGGCGAGCTTCTTTTGCCTATGCGACGGCGCCACCGCGCTGCCCTTCGGCACCGCGCAGGACCACAAGCGGGTGGGCGACGGCGACACCGGGCCGAACACCGGCGGCATGGGCGCCTATTCGCCGGCGCCCGTGATGACGCCTGAAATGACCGAGCGCACCATGCGCGAGATCATCGAGCCGACCATGCGCGGCATGGCCAATATCGGCGCGCCCTTCGCCGGCATCCTCTTCGCCGGCCTGATGATCACCGAGAGCGGCCCGAAGCTGATCGAGTACAACACCCGTTTCGGCGATCCTGAGTGCCAGGTGCTGATGATGCGGCTGAAGGACGACCTGCTCGTCCTGCTCAACGCCGCCGTCGACGGCCAGCTCGCGCATCTGTCCATCCGCTGGAGCGACGAGACGGCGTTGACCGTGGTGATGGCGGCGCGGGGCTATCCGGGCACGCCGGAAAAGGGCTCCGTCATCCGCGGCCTCGGCGAGGTGGAAGGCGAGGGCGTCCAGGTATTCCACGCCGGCACCGCGATCAATGGCGGCGCGCTGGTCGCCAATGGCGGACGCGTGCTCAACGTCACCGCGCTCGGCAAGACCGCCGGCGAGGCGCAGGCAAAGGCCTACGCGGCGATCGATCACATCGACTGGCCGCAGGGCTTCTTCCGCCACGACATCGGCTGGCGCGCCGTCGAACGCGAGAAGGCGGGTGGCTGATATCGGCCAGTCGATGATATCGGAACTCAGCGTTTGGCGCTGTCGAGCGCCGTGGAGGCGGTGCTGACGGGATCGGCGGCGGCAAAGGCCGCGTCGATCTGCTCGGGCGTCCGCTGTTCCGACCGCTTCCAGGCGACATATTGCACGATGCCGAAGCCCGCCCGTCGCGGCACCGTCTTC
Organism: Alphaproteobacteria bacterium; assembly: GCA_017308345.1. GTDB lineage: Bacteria > Pseudomonadota > Alphaproteobacteria > Rhizobiales > Rhizobiaceae > Mesorhizobium. The sequence goes on from JAFKFE010000171.1 coordinate 11,046, forward strand.
ACCACCGGCATGCGGAACCCGTAGCGGAATTTCTCCCAGCGCGCTCCGAGCACGGCGACCATCTCCTCGACGGTTGGCGGCGTCGCCACGTCGGCATAGGTGATGGTGACCTTGCCGGCGAGGCCAGCTTCGCGCGGAACCGGCACCGGGATCGAGGCGAGATAGTCGGCCGGCACATCCAGCAGCCCGCCAAAGGTCCATTGCTGGCGCAGTTCATCGACGCTCATCGGCGCGACGCTGACGTCGATATCATTGGGCGTCCCCGGGACGCGATAGGGGCAGCGGAAACGGCCGCAATTGGCCTGCGCCGAGAATTGCCACAGCGCGTAGCCCTGCCAGTTGCCCATCGGGAAATGCACGTCGATGTCCGGCTTGTAGCGTGCGTACCACAGAGGCAGCCGCGACAGCAGCCGGTACTGGTAACGGTTGTCGGCGATGTACTGGGCGGTCTTGCCGTTGACATAGAGCACCGGGAAGCGGCCGAGCCGGCGATGCACCTGGCGCACGAATTCCTCGGCGTCTTCCAGCGACATCCATTGCGTCGGATCGATGCCTTCGATGTCGAGGGCAATCAGCTCATCGGGCGCCGGTTCGGCGAAATCGATGAAATTATTGGCCTGCTCGACCGGATTGCCGGGGCGGGCAAGATGATAGGCGCCCCATTTCAGCCCAAGCGCCTTGGCCACCACCTTGCGCGTCTGGAACAGCTCGCGCGTCACCGCATAGCGCTTCCACTGCACCTTGCAGAGTTGGACGTCGGCCTCGGCCCCGGAACAGAAGTAAGGCGGCGGCAAACCGTCGGACGCCTTGTTGATGAAGCCGGCGATGCGCTTGTCGGTGACGAGTTGCTGCCAGTCGATCGAATTATATTCGTAGGCGTCGATCACCAGCGGGCGATCGGCATTCTTCCACGGCTCGGAGAAATCCGAGGCCTTTGCCGCCGTGCCCAGCACCACCGCCGCAGCGATCAGAGCCAGGCGGCGAAGATGGCGCGCCGGCTTTTTCAATCAGGGTGTCCCCACTGACCAGGGGACGATCCTGAACCGCCATGGTTAAGGAAGTGCTTCGAGGTCTAAAGGGCTATGGCCGAGATTTCACGACAAGCCGTTTGTGGGCGTCCGCGGCCCTGCGTAGAGCCTCATTTGGTTCCGGCGGGTTGCCAATCGCTTTCACCAAGGCGAGTTGATCCTCGGCAGACAGCAAGATATCGCGGCTTCTTGAAGGGGATGCTGCGTAGCTTTGAGGCCGGCGGTGTGGGTCGGTCGCTTTGACATCATGTCTCCTACATCAACGCCGAAACAGCGACGGAACCTCGAACGGATCGGGTGCCGGCTCCTGCGGCAGCGTGCCCTCGGCCTTGCGCTTCTTGTGATGCGCGAGAGAGCATTGCGGCGAGCACAATAGGCCGCGATCGCTCCAATAGGCGGGGCCTTCCTCGAGCATGCCGTGATAATAATTGAAGCCGGTAGCCCGATAGGGCAGCCCGCATTCGATGCAGCGATAGGCGTCGGGTCTGGCAAGCATGGGCTGTTGTCCGGTTTGCTTTGGTTCGCAATTTGCCGGATCATACCAGCCGGATGCAATTCAACGTAGAAAATTTGAGCCGCAGTCGCAGCCTTGAAAATTGGCAAGGCCTTCGCGATTTCGTCATTCCATGGTCTGCGCGTCCGCTGCGCTTCCGCCTCGCTCGTGGATGACGACATCCATGCAAAATCCGCGTGACAAAATTTGACGTTTACGTAAAAAGAAGGGGGCGGGGCGACCAAAGGCGGATGGTTTTGCCTTGGCTGAGGTCCTATGACCGGACGGCCGAATCGACGGCGGAGGAATAGACAGCATGTATCGCGCACCGGTCGAGGATATCGCCTTCACGCTGAAGCAGGTGGCCGGGCTGAAGCCGGCGCTGGATGCCGGCATTTTCGGCGATCTCGGCGAGGACCTCGTCGACGCCATCCTTGCCGAAGCGGGCCGTTTCGCCAGCGAGGAGGTCGCTCCCCTCTACAAGGTCGGCGACGAGCATGGCGCGGTGCTGAAGGATGCGGCCGTCACCACGCCGCCGGGTTGGAAGGAACT
>JAFKFE010001210.1 GCA_017308345.1 Alphaproteobacteria bacterium
AAATCCACCGGACCAGTCACCGGGCCGGCTTCCTTCTGCCGATTTCGACCAGCCATTCGCGCGGCCCGAGTTCGAGACAAATCCACGTGAAGTCGTCCGCAAAGAACGCCTCGAACCGACGCTTGAGTCGGGCGGGATCGAAATCCAAAACGACCGAAATTGCGTGGCCTGGTTCGAGACTGTCGAACATCGACATGACGGCCGACCGCTTCCGCGCCGGATGAAGCCGTCTCACGTCATATGGCTCGGCCTTCTGTCCCTGGAGATTCGTCCGGGCCTCTCCTCCTATTGAGCGCTCCATCAGAATGACCGACGGGTTGCGGCATTGTCTTGGCCCCACCTGGTCAGCTTGTCGCCGGGGTCCACGCCAACCCAGCCGACCAGTCGTGCCGCCATCTCGACAATCATCGCCTCGATCGAAGCCGCCTTGACGTAGAATGGCGGCACAGGCGGTGCGATGATCGCTCCCATCCGGGTCAGCCTCAGCATCGCGTCCAGATGCCCTTCATGCAGAGGGGCCTCGCGCGGCACGACCACCAGCCGGCGCCTTTCCTTGAGGACGACATCGGCCGCCCTGGTAAGAAGATTGTCGCCCAGGCCGTGCGCCATCGCCGCCAGGGTCCGCATCGAGCACGGCACGACGATCATGCCGTCCGTTCTGAAAGAGCCGCTAGCGATCGGCGCAGCCAGATTCTGATGCGAATGGGCGTGGTTGGCGAGCGATGTAAGCTGAGCCAACCCGTCGGCGCCAAGCTCGTGCGCAATCGTCATGCGCGCGCTTCCGGATGCGACAAGATGCGTCTCCGCCCCGGCTCTGACCAGTTGGCGTCCGGTCTCAAGGGCCAGCACGGAGCCGGAGGCACCGGTAACCCCTACTATTATCCGCTTTGTCATCCCTGCACCGGACCGACCGCTTGCGGAAAAAGCTCATCCCAACGCTCAGAAACCCTTTCAACGATCTGCGATGACATCTTTAACTCCTTCCCCCAGTCACGCGACGTCTCAGGCCCAATTTTGCGTGTCGCGTCGAAACCGATCTTGCCACCAAGTCCTTCCAGCGCCGAAGCGAAATCGAGGGTATCGATAGGGGTCCGATCCAGCTTCATCAGATCGCGCGAGAAATCCATGCGCGTGGCGACCGCCCACATCACGTCCGACCAGGACCGGATGTCGATGTCGTCGTCCACGACGACAATCATCTTGGTCATCGAGAAC
>JAFKFE010001211.1 GCA_017308345.1 Alphaproteobacteria bacterium
CAGCGCCGAAACCGCCGAGGACAAGGCGACCGCCGTCAAGACCGGCAAGGCCGGTGTCGAGCAGGCCGAGGCCGCCGCCGAACGGCTGCAGGCCCAACTCGACAGGACGACTATCCGCGCGCCGTTCGACGGTATCGTGTCCAGCAAGCCGGCGGTGACAGGTTCGATCGTGCAGGCCGGCACCGAGCTGATGAAGATCATTCGCGACGGCAGGCTGGAGGTCGGCGTGCTCGTCCCTGAAAAGGACCTGGCGGGCATCTCGGTCGGTCAGGCGGCGAACATCGTCGATGCCTCCGGCCGCGCCTTTTCCGGCAGCGTTTCCTCGATAGCCGAGACGGTCAACGCCACCACCCGGCTCGCCACCGTCTATGTCGCGGTCGGCGAAGGCTCCGGCCTGAAACCCGGCATGTTCGCCCGCGTCACGATCGAAACGGCTGCATCCCGGCAACTCACCGTCGCGGAGACGGCCCTGGTCTGGCATGACGGCAAACCGGCCGTGTTCGTCATCGATGGTGAAAGCAAGGTCAGCGCGCATCCCGTTGCGACCGGCACGCGCCAGAACGGCCGGGTCGCCATCGAAAGCGGCCTGTCGGAGGGCGACCAAGTCGTCGTCGCGGGTGCGGGCTTCCTCAATGACGGCAACCTCGTGCGCGTCGCCTCGGTGGAAGCCGCGGCGGCCGATGCCGCGGTCGCGGTGGAGCAGACACGATGAATGCCATCTCCTCCTGGTCGATCCGCAATCCGGTGCCGACCATCGTGCTGTTCCTGTCGCTCGCGATCGCCGGCGTCTACGGCTTCATGCAGTTGCGCACGAACAACATGCCCGACATCGACCTGCCGACGGTCACCGTCACGGTGGCGCAGCCGGGCGCGGCGCCGAGCGAAATGGAAGTCCAGGTCGCGCGGGTGATCGAGAACGCGGTCGCGACCCTTGAAGGTGTCGACGACGTCTCGACCTCGGTCAGCGAGGGCTCGTCCGTCACCACTGTCGAATTCACCCTCGGCACAGACCCCGAGACCGCCACCAACGACGTCCGCAACGCCGTCTCGGGCGTGCAATCCAGCCTGCCGGCCGCGGCCCAGACACCGGTCGTGGCGAAGGTCAACGCCACGGGCAATTCGGTGCTGACCTTTGTCGTCGAGGCGCCGACCATGTCGCCGGACGCGCTGAGCTGGTACATCGACAACGACGTCGCCAAGGTCCTGCTCGG
>JAFKFE010000172.1 GCA_017308345.1 Alphaproteobacteria bacterium
ACAGCTTCAGGGAATCACAAAGCGCTTCGACGCGTTCACCGCCAACGATCGCATCGACCTGTCCGTGCGGCGCGGCGAAATACACGCCATCATCGGCGAGAACGGCGCCGGCAAGACGACGCTGATGAACATCCTGTTCGGGCTGCTGCAACCCGACGAAGGCACCATCTCGGTCAACGGCAAGTCTCTCGTCGTCACCAGCCCCGCGGTCGCCATCGCCGAAGGTCTCGGCATGGTGCACCAGCACTTCAAGCTCGTGCCCTCGCTGACCGTCGCCGACAACATCTTCCTCGGCATGGAGATCCGCAAGCGTGGCTTGATCGACCGCAAGGCCCAGATCGAGCAGGCGCGGACGCTGTCGCGGAAATTCGGCCTCAACGTCGATCCCGCCGAGCGCGTCGCCGGCCTTTCGGTCGGGATCGAGCAGCGCATCGAGATCCTCAAGGTGCTCGCGCGCAACGCCCGCACCATCATCCTCGATGAGCCGACGGCGGTGCTGACGCCACAGGAGAGCCGTGACCTGTTCGCCACGCTGCGCAGCTTCGTGGAAGACGGCATGACCGTCATCTTCATCTCGCATCACCTCGAGGAGGTGATGGCGGTTTCCGACACCGTCACCGTGCTGCGCGATGGACGCGTGGTGACGACGCGCGGCAAATCCGAGCTTTCCAAGCGCGAGCTCGTGCGGATGATGGTTGGGCGGGACGTCAGCTTCGACCGGCGGTCCCGCTCGCCGGGTTCCGGGCGCGCGGTGCTGTCCGTCAGCGACCTGTGGGCGCGCGACGATCGCCGCCTGCCGGCATTGAAGGCGGTCAATCTGAGCGTGCGCGCGGGTGAGATCGTCGGGATCGCCGGCGTCGCGGGAAATGGACAGACCGAGCTTGCCGAGGTGCTGTCCGGGTTGCGGCCGGCCAGTCATGGTTCGGCGCTGCTGCACGGCAAGGAACTGCTCGATCATTCGCCGGCGCAGATCCGTGCCCGCGGTCTGGCCCACGTCCCCGGCGACCGCTTGGCGCGCGGCGTGGACGGCAACGCCTCGCTGTCGGCCAACATGCTGATGGGGCGCCAGCGCAAGCAGCCCTACAGCCGTCGCGGACTGATCGACTGGGGCGCGGTCGACCGTGAGACGAAAGCGCTGATGGGGCGCTTCGACATCCGCGCGCGGGGCCCCCGGGACATCGCCAGCAGCCTGTCGGGCGGCAACATCCAGAAAGTGGTGCTGGCGCGCGAATTTACCGCCGGCGGCGATTTCCTGCTGATCGACCAGCCGACACGCGGCGTCGACATCGGCGCCCAGGAGGCCATTCACAGCGAGATCATGCGCCAGCGCGCGGACGACAAGGCCATCCTGCTGATCTCGACGCAACTGGACGAACTGGCCGCGCTTGCCGATCGCATCCTGGTGATGTTCGAGGGGCGCATCATGGGTGAAGTCGACGGCGCCGCGATGGACGAGGAGAGCATCGGACTGATGATGGCGGGAATAGATCCGGTCGCGGCGGCGGAGGCCCTATGATCGCCTCGCTCCTGCCAAGAAACCTCAGGCGCACGCTCGCGGGGCAATTGCTGGCGCTGGCAATCGCGCTCGCGCTCGGCTCCATCGTCATCCTGATGATCGACGAGAATCCGCTGCGTGTCTTCGCCACGCTGTTACGTGGCGCCTTCGGCGATTCCGAGAAGATCGCCGGCACGCTGCTGCAGACCACGCCGATCATGATCTGCGGTGTCGCCGCCTGCATCGGGCTGCGCGGCGGCATGTTCAACGTCGGTATCGAGGGGCAGCTCTTTCTCGGCGGCTTCGCGGCGGCGTGGGTGGGCTTTTCCTTTGCATTGCCGCCGGTCCTGCATGTGCTTGTCGCCATGGCGGCGGCGATCGCGGCGGGCGCTGCCTGGGTTTCGGTGCCGGCCTATTTCCGCGTCCGTTTCGGCGCGAACGAAGTGGTGTCGACCATCCTGGCGAATTATGTCGCGGTGCTGCTGACCTCCTATTTCACCATCTTCCTGTTCAAGCGGCCCGGCGGCTGGTCGGAAACGCCGCCGATCCTGCCGAGCGCCTATCTGCCGGAGCTGTTTTCATTTTCCCGGCTCAACATAGGCCTGCTTGTCGGGCTTGCGCTTGCGGTGGCGACCGCGCTCTTCTTCCGCTTCACCGCCACCGGCTACGCCGTCACCATGACGGGATCGGCGCCCAAATTCGCCGAATATGGCGGCATCAATGTGCGCCGCGCCGGGTTCGGCGTCCTCGTCGCCTCCGGCGCCGTCGGCGGATTGGCGGGGGGCGTCGAGACACTGGGCGTGCATCACCGCTTCATGGAGGGGTTCGCGCCCGGCTTTGGCTTCGACGGGCTGATCGCGGCCCTTCTCGCCAACGGTTCGCCGATAGGCACGATCTTCACCGCGCTGTTTTTCGGAGCCCTGCGGGCGGGTTCGCTGCTGCTCGAGGTCGACACCACGGCCTCCCGCGAGATCATCACCGTGATCCAGGCCCTGATCATCCTGGCGGTCTCGGCCGATCTGCTGCTGCGCCGCGGGGGCGACCGCACCGGGGGGCGCCGATGGAAGTTCTAGCCACCTTCTTCAATGTCGGGCTTTTCGTCGCCACGATCCGCACCACCACGCCCATCCTCCTGGTGGCGCTCGGCGGCTCCTTCACCACCAAGGCCGGCATCTTCAACATCGGCCTGGAAGGGCAGATGCTGATCGCGGCCTTCTTTGCCGTGATCGGCTCGATATGGACCGGCTCCTCCCTCGGCGGCCTGCTGATCGGCGTGGCGGCGGCGCTCGCCTTCGCGCTGGTCTACGCCGTGCTGGTCGTCAGCTTCCGCGCCAACGAGGTGGTCGTCGGCCTGGCGCTCAACATCCTTGCCGGCGGCATGACGATCTCGCTGATGAAGGCGATCTTCGGCACACGCGGGTCGGTCGTGGGGCGCGGCATCGTCGGGCTGCCGAAGGTGCAGCTTCCGGGCGCGCGCGACATCCTCGGGCCGTCCTATGCGCAGCTCGTTTCCGGCTACACGCCGCTGGTCTATGTCGCCTTCTTCTCGGTTCCCCTGCTGATCCTGTTCTACGCCCGCACACGGCTCGGCCTCTATCTGCGCGTCGTCGGCGAGAAGCCGGAAGCCGCCGAGACGCTGGGCATCTCGATTGCCAAGGTCCGCTATGTCGCCTCGCTGCTGTGCGGCCTGTTCGCCGGCCTGGCCGGCGCGCATATGTCGCTCGGCTACATCACCATGTTCACCGAGAACATGTCGTCGGGGCGCGGCTTCATGGCGGTGGCGATCCTGATTTTTTCCGCCGGCGATCCGCTCAAGGTTCTCGCCGGCTGCCTGCTGTTCGGCTTTGCCGACGCCTTTTCACTGCGCCTGCAGATCCTCAATTTCCCGTCCTACCTGATCCTCGCCGTGCCTTATGCGGTGGCGCTGCTGGCGCTGTTCGCCCTGTCCTGGCGCACGCGCCCCAAGCTGATCCGGGAGACGCTGGAGACCATGCGGAACGCTTTGGCCGTCAGCCCGCAAGATCGCGACGACAGGCGCCCTGCCGACAACCGCTCGTAATTCCCTTCAAACTTTCGAGGCCATTCATGCAACGCATCATCCTGGACGTGGATTCGGCTGGCGACGATATTCTCGCTGTGCTGTTCGCCGCCGCTCACCCGGACCTCAGGCTGGAGGGCGTGACGACGGCGACCGGCGCGGCCGGACCGATCAAGCAGGTCACCGATGTGGTGCTCAACACCTTGTCGCTCGCGGGCAAGGACGATGTGCCGGTGCATGCCGGCGCCTGGCGCCCGATCGTCGGCAACTCCAAGCAGGACATGCTTGCCCCGGTTCATTTCGAAAAAAGGCTGACGGCGCGCTTCGGCGAGAGGCTGAAGGTCTTCAATCCGCCGGCGCCGGAACCGAAACGCAAGGCGACGCCCGGCCATGCGGTGGATTTCATCATCGATACCGTGAAGTCCGCCCCCGGCGAGATCACGCTGGTGACCACCGGACCGACCACCAATGCCGCGCTGGCATTCCTGCAGGAACCGCGGCTGCCCTCGCTGTTGAAGTCCATGCTGGTGCTGGGTGGTAATTTCTCCACGCCCGGCAACATCACGCCGCTCTCGGAATACAACATCTGGGCCGATCCCGAGGCCGCGCGCATCGTGCTCAACGCGGAGGTCGACAAGATACTCGTTCCGCTCGACGTCTGCGAGGACAATCGCGTCGCCGACAGCATGCTGACCCGCGACGACCTGGCCGACATGGAGGCGCTGGCCGCCGGCGGCGCCAACCCGGTGGTCGAGATGATCCGCACTGTCTTCCCGATCTATATCGACATATGGCGCGAGTTCTTCGGCCTCGTCGGCTTTCCGATGGACGACGTCATCACCGTGGCGCTGGCGATCGATCCCGGTCTTGTCACCACGACCGCGCCGCTCTTTGCCGATGTGGTGCTCGAGAAAGGCGTGGCGCGCGGCCAGGTCGTCGCCTATCGCGGCCACCAGATACTGCCCGGCGGCGGCCCCGAGACGACGCGGATCGCCACGGGGCTCGACGGACGCCGCTTCCTCGACATGTTCAAGACGACCATGGCCCGCTACGGCCAGCCTGCAGCCTGAAGGATCCCAGATCATGCCGACACCAATCCTCTATGACTGCGATCCCGGCCACGACGATGCCATCGCGCTGGTGATGGCGCATCGCTCGCCCGACATCGAGCTTCTGGGCGTCACCACGACATGCGGCAACGCCGAATTAGAGAAGACGACGGACAACGCCATCCGGGTGCTCGATTTCGTCGGCGCCAGCGACGTCCCGGTCGCCGCCGGTTGCGCGCGGCCTTTGGCGCGGCCGCTGGTTCTGGGCACCGCCGACGGCCCGAGCGGGCTCGAAGGCTCACCCTATCTGCCGAAGCCTTCGCGCGGGCCCCTCAGGCAACACGCGGTGGACTTCCTTGCCGAAAAGCTCGCGGCATCGCCGGAACCGCTGCTGGTGGTGGCCACCGGACCGCTCTGCAACATCGGCCTGCTCGTGCTCAAGCACCCGCACGTTCTGCCCAAGATCAAGGAACTGATCTGGATGGGCGGCGTGTTCTATCGCAAGAGCGAGTTCATCACGCCGACCGAGTTCAACGCCTTCTGCGACCCCGAGGCCCTGAAGCTGGTGCTGGACGCCAGGGTGCCCATCACGATGATAGGGCTCGACGTGACCATGCAGGTGCTGATCGAGGCGCCGCAATACGAGGAGCTGGCCGCCATCGACACGCCGCTCGGCCGCGTGGTCATGGACTGGCTGAAATTCTACGAGAAGCTGCACCGCAACTCGATGGGCGTCGGCGGCGCCATGCACGACCCGCTGGCGCTCGCGCTGGCGATCGATCCGACGCTCGTCCGCACGCGTCCGGCCCATATCGGCGTCGACCTGTCCGGCAGTTACACGTTCGGCGCCACGGTGGCCGATTTCTGGCATGAGCGCGGTGAGGAGGACAACGCGCGCATCGCCTATGAAGTCGATGCCGACCGCTTCTTCAAGCTGATGTTCGACTTGCTCCGATAGAGCGTCGTTTTGGGGCAATTCCGGACGTCGTCAGATGGCGTAGCCCGGTATCTGGCGCGGAGCAAAGGCCGCCGAACCGGCGGGACACCGGATTATGATGCATCGGCGGGGGGATTTCCAATCCGCCGATGCCGGCGCATGGTCGTGGAGAATTGCCGGGGATCGTTGAGCGCCGAGCCGTCGAGCTTGTGGATGGCTTGCCGGTGAGGCGCTGACTTCACCGTCCCTGGATCGAGATAGGCCTCTTCCACCACCGCCGCGAGCACATCGATCCAGCGGTCGATATCCTCCTTCGACCACATCTCGCCGGCTTCGGGTGTGAACGGCTCCGGCACCAGCCAGGGCTCGTGGCTCAGCCAGAAGGCGTCTATGCCGAAATCGGTCATGCGGCGCTGGACATCGAGCACCGAAACGCCGGTGTCTTGCTGGAGCGGGGCCATCGACCAGCGGGTCATCTCCATGCGCGGGCCGGCTATCTCGGCATGCGAGCGTGACAGCCCGCGGATCTTCGCCAGCCTGGCATCCATGTAGTTGTTGGCAAGCACCGAGAGATCGGAGGCCTCGTGAATGCCTTCGGCGCCCATGGAAGCCGTCCAGGCATAGGCCTTCATCACCTGCTGGGCGTTGCCGAAATATTCGCGGATCTTGCCGCAGGCCTGCGGGCGGTCGTAGTCGAGATGATAGCCGTGGTCGTCCTTCGTCACCACCGGCGCCGGCAGGAAGGGCGCCAGTTCCGCCGAGCAGCCATAGGCGCCCACCGAGGGCCCGTTGCCGCCTTTCGGCGCGCCGAACGTCTTGTGCAGCATGTACATGCAGGCATCGAAACCGAGTTCGCGGGCGCGCAGCTTTCCCATCACGCCGTTGAAATTGGCATGGTCGTAGAAGCATAGCCCGCCCGCCTCGTGCACGACCCGCACCCATTCCCTGATGTCGGGATTGTAGATGCCCATGTCGTCGGGATTGCCGATCATCAAGGCCGCGGTCCGATCGGAAACAGCCGCCTTCAATTGTTCCAGCGAGGGATAGCCGTTCTCCTCGAGCGTCAGGGTGATCACCTTGAAGCCGGCGGTGGCTGCCGTCGCCGGGTTGCAGGGATGCGCCTGGATCGACGTGATGATTTCGTCGCGCTTGCCGAGCTCGCCGCGCGCGGCGAGCCATCGGCGAATGACGGCGCAATTCGTATAGGCCGCGTCGGCTCCGCCACCGGGCTGGAAGATGAACTGGTCCATGCCGGAGAGCTCGCGCAGCATCAGGTCGAAGCGGTGGATGAATTCCAGCGTTCCCTGCAGCGTGCTTTCGTCCTGCCCGGGGTGGGTTTCGGCCATCTCCGGGCGCCAGGCGATCGCTTCACTGAGCGGGCTGTTGTATTTCATCGTGCAGGTGCCGAACAGGCTGACGCCCTGCATGCCGAGCGTCATCTGGGCAAGGTGCAGATAGTGGCGGAAGACTTCCGGCTCCGACAGTTCCGGCAGCTCGGGCGGGGTTTTGCGCCTGAGCGCCGCGGGTATCGAGGCGTCGGCGCCGCTGTCACCGTCGAACATCATGCCCCGGCGGCCGGGCTCGCCCATTTCGGTGATGACCGGCTCGTCCCAGCGGGAGGCGTGGTAGCGCAGCAATCTTTCGGTCATGCGGCGAGCACCGTTTCGAGAGCGGAGACGAGGCGGTCGATATCGGCGTCGCCGTGGATTTCGGTGACGCAGTAAAGCGCGGTCTGGCCGAGTGACGGTTCCTGCGCGGACAAATCGATGCCGCCGAAGATGCCGTGCCGCAGCAGCGCCTTGTTGATCTCGGCGACGCTCTTGCCGGTGGCGGAGAAATCGACCAGGAATTCCTTGAAAAAGCCGGCGGGCCTCACGATCGTGACGCCGCCGAGACTGCCGATCCTGCGCGCCGCGCGATGCGCGTTGCCGAGAATGGCGCGGCCGAGCTCGACGAACCCCTGGGGACCGAGCAATGCCATGTAGGCGGCCCCGGCGATGGTCCAGAGATAGGTCGAATTGCCCGTCCAGTCCTTGCCTTCGTCGCGCATGCCGTAGGATGTCTGGTGGAACAGGCTGAGGCCGAAGCCATGCTCGCCCTCGACGGAGGTCGGCGCGATGCTGACCAGAAAGGTCGGATATTCGCGGGCGTAGCGCTCCTCGTGCCGCGAGGCGATGAAACCGCCGACGCCGCCGCCGCCATGCATATGGACGCCAAGCGGCTGGAGCGAGCCGACGACGATGTCGGCGCCGTAGGCCGAGGGCGGCGCGACGATGCCGAGCGTCAGCGGATCGACGCCGACGATCGTCTCGGCTCCGGCGGCGCGGGCGATAGCCGCGATCCCGCCGGCATTGGCTTCGAACAACCCGTGATAGCTGGGGTTCTCGAAGTAGACGGCGGCCGTCGTCGCGTCGGCAAGCGACCGCAGCGCGCCGGTGTCGACCAGGCCGGTCGCATCGTCGGTGCCGCAGGCCACGATCTCGATCGCCCCGCCTTCAGTCGCCGACGCGCAATAGGTCTCGATGACGGAGAGCCGTTCGGGTGAAACCGGCCCGGCGATCACCACGCGGGAGCGCCCGGTGAGGCGGGCAGCCATGCGGATGGCGTGGCCGGCGGCGCAGCCCCAGCTGTAGACCGGCATGCCGACCAGATCCATCTCGACAAGCTCGCCGAGCAGGCTGCAGAATTCGAACCATGCCTGGTTACGGCCATGGTCGGATTCGGGCGAGCCGAACACCGATGTCAGCCACTCCTGCCGGCGCACCAGTTCGTCGCACACGGCCGGCACGTGGTGCTGCCAGATGCCACCGCCGAGGAAGCTCAGATTCTTCTCGCAGTCGCCGTTTCGCGCGGCTATCTCGCGCAAATGCCGTTTCAGCGCCGCCTCGGAACGGATCGCCGGCGGCAGGTCGATAGGTGTCTTGATCCGGTGTTCCTCGGGGATCTGCCGAAACAGCTCCGCGATGGAGGACGCGCCGGTCGCCGCCAGCATTTGCGCCTTGGTGGCCTCGACGCTGTTGGCCATCCAGGGGTGCGCGGTCGTTTCGCGGATCATGCCGGCTCCAAAAAAATCGAACATTTGTGCGAAATTCGCACAGACATCCGGACGTGACAAGCGCGAATCTGTTCCGCGTCAAGCCGCCGACAGCCGCATCATCATGCTGTCGCGCGGTCCGGTGCGGATACGGTGATAGCCG
>JAFKFE010000173.1 GCA_017308345.1 Alphaproteobacteria bacterium
TCGGGCGCGTGATGATGGCCCGCGCGATCGACAGGCGCTGGCGCTGGCCGCCCGAGAATTCATGCGGGTATTTGTCCATGTCGCGCGGCCCGAGCCCGACTTCATGCAGCGCATGCGCGACCATCTCGCGACGCTCGGCCTTGGCCGGCTGTCTTTCCAGAAGATGCAGCGGCTCGGCCACCAGCTTCTCCACCTTCTGACGCGGGTCGAACGAGCCGTAGGGATCCTGGAACACCACCTGCATGTCGCGCCTGGCCGGCCTCAGCGCCGATTCCGGCCTGCCCGTGATGGGCTCGCCGCGAAAGCGGATGGTGCCGGCCGTCGGCTTGTCCAGGGCGAGGATCATGCGGGCAAGCGTGGACTTGCCGCAGCCCGAGCGGCCGACGAGCGCCACCGATTGAGCCGGCTCGATGGTGAGCGAGACATCGTCGACGGCGCGGATCGGTTGCGCCGGCCGGAACAGGGATGTCCGCCGGCTCGGATAGTCCCGGCCGACGTTTTCGACTTCGAGCAGCGGTTTTGCCGACCCCGCCAGGTGTGCTTTCGGACGCGCCGGCACGTGCATGGAGGCGAACGCCAGCTCGCGTGTGTAGGGATGCAATTGTTCCGACAGCGTGCGCGCGGTGTCGCCGGCTTCCATGACCTCGCCGTTGCGCAAGATGGTCAGGCGGTCGGCCATCTCGGTCACCACGGCAAGGTCGTGCGAGATGAGCAGCAGGCCCATGCGGTTTTCGCTGACCAGATCGCGCAAAAGGTCGAGGATCTGCGCCTGCAGCACCACGTCGAGGGCGGTCGTCGGCTCGTCGGCGACAAGGAGTTTCGGTTTCAGCGCGCAGGCGATCGCGATGACGACGCGCTGGCGCTGGCCGCCGGACAGTTCGTGGGGGTAGCGCGACAGCGGGAATCTGGCTTCCGGCAGCCCGACGCGGTCGAGGATTTTTCGCGCTCGCTCCTCGGCTTCGGCGCGGCCCGCCCTGGTGTGCCAGCGAATGCCCTCGGCGACCTGCTCGCCGATGGTCTTGACCGGGTTGAGCGCCGCCATGGGCTCCTGGAAGACCATGCCGATATCGTCGCCGCGCAAGGCGCACATCTGGTCCTCGGTCGCGCCGAGGATGTCGATGCCGTCGAAGGTCACGCGCCCCCCGGCGCGCGCCAGATGCGGCAGCAGCCGCATGACGGTCAACGCCGTCATCGACTTGCCGGAGCCGGATTCGCCGACAAGGCCGACCACTTCGCCCGGCGCGATGGTCAGCTCGACGCCTTTGAGGATCGGCGTTGAACCGATCGTCAGCGACAGGTTCTCGATCTCGAGCAAGCTCATCGGCGCCGCCGCGATTTCGGGTCGAGGATGTCGGCGATGCCGTCGCCGAGCAGGTTCAATCCGAGCACGGTGATGACGATCGCCATGCCGGGGAAGATCGCCATCCAAGGCGCGGTCACCATGCGCGTCTGCGCGTCGAACAGCATGCGGCCCCAGCTTGGCATCGGCGGCTGGGCGCCGAGGCCGACATAGGAAAGCCCGGCTTCCGCGAGAATGCCCAGCGCGAACTGAATCGTGCCTTGGACCAAAAGCAGCGTCGCGATGTTGGGCAGTATGTGTTCGATGCTGATGCGTGTCATGCCCTTGCCGGCGGCGCGCGCGGCGAGGATGAATTCGCGCGGCCAGATCGCCAAAGCGCCGGCCCGCGCCACGCGAGCGAAGACCGGGATGTTGAAGATGCCGATGGCGATGATTGCGTTGACGGCGCCCGGTCCGAAGATGGCGGTGATCATGACCGCCGAGAGCAGGGCCGGAAAGGCGAAGACGAGATCGTTGACGCGCATCAGCGCCTCGTCGGCCATCCCGCCGCGCGCGGCGGCGAAGGCGCCGAGCGGGACGCCGATGCCCATGCCGATGCCGACCGCGACCAGCGCGACCGCGATCGAATTGCGGGCGCCGACCATGATCATCGACAGGATGTCGCGGCCGAAATGGTCGGTGCCGAACCAGTGCGCCGGCGAGGGCGCCTGCGTCCTGTCGGCGATCACCAGCCTGGTGACGTCATAGGGTGTCCAGAGGAAGGACAGGAGCGCGACCGCCACGACGGCCGAAGTGATGATTAACCCGATCAGGAAGGAGCGATTGCCGAAGGCCTTGGCCAGCACGCCGGCGATGGTTTCCTCGGGCAGGTCGACGCGCATGGTCATTGCCGGCCTCTGAGACGCGGGTCGACGATGGCGTAGGAGAAATCGACGATGAGGTTGATGAGGATCACGGCGGCGACCAGAAGCATGACGATGCTCTCGACCACGATCAGGTCGCGCTGGGTGATGGCCTGGAAGATCAGCCGGCCGAGGCCAGGCAGATAGAAGACATTCTCGATGATGATGGTGCCGGCGAGCAGGAAGGCGAATTGCAGGCCGAGGATGGTGAGTACCGGGATCATGGCGTTGCGCAGCGCATGGCGCCAGAGCACGGCACGGTAGGGCAGGCCCTTGGCGCGCGCGGTGCGGATATAGTCTTCGTTCAGCACCTCGATCAGCGCCGAGCGGGCGACGCGCCCCAGGATCGCCGCCTGCGGCAAGGCCAAGGCCACGGCCGGCAAGATCAGGGATTTCAGCGCCGGCCAGATGCCGGCGCTCCAGCCGGGAAAGCCGCCGGCCGGCACCAGCCTGAGCCAGACGGCAAAGACATAGATGAGAATCAGCGCGAACCAGAAGTTCGGCACGGCGACGCCGAGCTGGGCGGCGCCCATGGCGAGCGTGTCGCCGGCGCGGCCTTGCCGGCTGGCGGAAAAGACGCCGACCGGGATGGCGATGATGGTCGAAAGCGCCAGCGCGATCAGCGCCAGCGGCAGGGAGACGGCGATGCGTTCTCGCACGAGATCGATGACAGGCACCGAATAGGTGTAGGAGCGGCCGAAATCGAGGCTGAGCAGGCCACCCGCCCAGTGCAGGTAGCGCGGGATCAGCGGCGCGTTCAGTCCCATCTGGTTGCGCAGCACCTCGACCTGGTCGGCGCTGGCGTTGAGGCCCAGCATCAGGCGCGCGGGATCGCCGGGCAGGATCTCCATGACCGCGAACACCACGATCGAGGCCAGCACCAGGGTGAGGGCCGCGATGATGAGGCGTTTCAGCAGGTAGGCGGTCATGGGAAGCGATCGGGCGATCGCGCCGGGCTCAATCCGCCCATTTCACCTTGGTCAGATCATCCGCCTCGATCGGCCAGTTCGTCCACATGCCCTGCAGCTTGGCGTCCCAGACGCCAATCTTCGGCAGCTCGAACAGGTAGACGGCGGGCACGTCGTGCGCGAGAATCTTCTGCGCTTCGCCCAGCAGCTCCAGCCTCTTGTCCTTGTCGACCGTGGTGCCGAGCTCCTTGATGACATCGTTGAATTTCGGATTGTCGTACTGGAAATAATAGCGCGGCCGCGAATAGATATCGATGTCGTTTGGCTCGACATGGGAAACGATCGTCAGGTCGTAATCCTTGTTGGTGAAGACCTGGCTCAGCCACTCCGCCCATTCGACCGGAATGATCTGCAGATTGACCCCGATGTCCTTCAGTTGGGACTGGATAACCTGGCCGCCGTCGCGTGCATAGGGCACGGGCGGCAGCTTGATCGTGGCCGAGAAGCCGTTCTCCAGCCCCGCTTCCTTCAGATACGCCTTGGCCTTGGCGATGTCGTGCGGATAGACGCCGGTGAGATCGACATAGCCCGCATCGCCTGGCGAGAAATGAGAGCCGATCGGCTTTCCAAGACCGTTCGAGGCGGCTGCGATGATGGCACTGCGATCGATCGCCGAGGCGAGCGCCTGCCGCACCGCGAGCTTGTCGAAGGGCGGCTTCTTGTTGTTGATCGACAGGATTGTCTCGCCCTCGGTCGAGCCGATCACGACGCTGAAGCGCGGATCGGACTGGACCTGGGCAAGCGCGTCCTGCGCCGGCATGTTGGCGAAGGCCTGGATGTCGCCCGACAGCAAGGCGGGGACAGCCGCGGCGGCATCGGGAACGATGCGGAATGTCGCCTTGTCGAGCGCGGCGGGCGTACCCCAGTAATCCGGGTTCTTGACGAGCGTGATCTCGGAACCCTTGGCCCAGTGATCGAGCTTGAACGGACCAGTGCCAATCGGCTTGTCCTTGTTGCCGTCGGCCGATGCCTTCCCCACGATCACCGCCGCAACCTGGCCCATGTCATAGAGGAAGTCGCCCTGCGGACCGTCCAGGGTGATCTTCACCGTCGCCGGATCGACCGCCGTGACATCGGTGATATGCGCAAAAAGCGGCTTTTGCGGATTGAGCGAATCCTTGGCGCGCGCCCGGTCGAGCGAGAATTTCACGTCGTCGGCGCTGAAGGCGGAGCCATCGTGGAACTTCACGCCGGAACGCAGCTTGAACGTGTAGACCTTGCCGTCGTCGGAGACGGCCCAGCTCTCGGCGAGACCGGGCTGAACCTGGCCGTTGTCGTCGATGCGTGTCAGCCCTTCAAAGACGTTGGCATAGGTGATTTCGCCGATGGCCGCGGCCGCGCCGGCGGTCGGATCGAGATGCGGCGGCTCGAGCACGATGCCGAGCGTAAGATCGGTGCGCGCGGCAAAGGCCGAGGTGGCGGCGGCAAGCGACAGCACAGCCGCGGCCAGGATGGTCTTCCACAGTCTCATCGCTCAACTCCCATTGCTCAAACCTGCTCAAGCTGCCGGATAGAAGCGTGATTTGGCGCGCGAGTAAATTGCGTTTCGTGCTGCCGGGCGGTTCCGGGAGGAATGTTTTTCCAGCCGGCGCCGCGCTCAGTCCATCCCACCTCTCAGCAAGATGTTCAGGCCGATCGCCATCACCTTGGCCGATTCCACCATGTCGGCGATGCCCACCCATTCGTCCGGCCGGTGGGCGAGGTCGAGAATGCCCGGGCCATAGGCGATGCAGTCGTAGAGGTGGCCAAGGCGCGCGACGTGCTTCTGGTCGTAGGTGCCGGGCGAAATCACATAGTCGGGTTCGCGATCGAACACCTCCATGATGCCTTTCGCGATGGCCTTCACCACCGGCGCGTCGCGCTCGGTCATAAGCGGCAGCACCTCCATCAGGTCGCGGATCTCGTAGTCGAATTTGTTCCGCTCGCGCTTCAGCCGATCGAGGATGCCGGTGACTTCGCCTTTCACCGTGGCGATATCCTCTTCCAAGAGGAAACGCCGGTCGATGGTGAGCCGGCAGGAATCCGGCACGTTGGGCGAGGGGAGCCCCGGGCGGAAATCCTCGGTCTGGCCGCCATGGATGGAATTGATGTTCATGGTCGAGCGCCTGGCGCCTTCCGGCACCACCGGCATGCGCGTCATCTTGCGGTCGAGCGCCGGGAAGAGGTCCTCTTCGAACGCCTGCAGCACGGCGCCCATATGGCGCACCGCATTGTCGCCGAGGAACGGCATCGAGCCATGCGCGATCTCGCCCTTGGTCTCGATCTCGGCCCACCAGACGCCGCGATGGCCGAGGCAGATGCGATCCTTGTTGAGCGGTTCGGGTATGATGACATGGTCGACCTTGGGCTTGGAGAAATAGCCGAGCCTTGCCAGATGAGCGACGCCGCCGAAGCCGCCGGATTCCTCGTCCGCCGTTCCCGATATCTCGATGGCGCCGGGGAAGTCGGGATAGACTTCCATGAATGCCTCGGCGGCGATGACCGAGGCCGCCAGGCCGCCCTTCATGTCGCAGGCGCCGCGGCCATAGACCCGGCCATCCTTCACCACGCCGGCAAAGGGGTCGACGGTCCAGCCGTCACCAGCCTCGACCACGTCGATATGCGAGTTGAAGTGCACGCAAGCGCCGGACGAACGGCCGTCGAAGCGGGCGACCACGTTGACGCGCGGGTAGCGGTCGCTGTCGCCGGGCGCGCCCTCGGCGCGGATGAGCTCGGTTTCGAAGCCGAGTTTCTCGAGACGTGCTCCAAGAAACTCGGCGCATGGCCGGTAGGCTTCGCCGGGCGGATTGACGGTCGGGAAGCGGATCAGGTCGGCGGTCAGCGCAACGAGGTCGTCGACCCGGTCCTCGACCGCCTTGAGAAGCCGCTCATTCATGCGAAGTCGTTCATTCATCCGGCGGATTGAAGAAGGAACGCGGCACTTTTGCAAGCAACCAGTCGCTCGTTGCCACACGACGATCCAGGCATGGCCCAACGCGCCTCCTAAACTCCAGAGGGTGCGTGTCGCGGCGGCAACTATACCGGGAAAATCGTTCAAATTTACCGCATTGGATTGGCGGATTCGTCAACGAGTGTGTGGTACTTAACGCAACTGCCGGCAAAAAGATGGAAAAACCGCGTGAATGGCAGAGGGCAATCAAAGGGGTTTGATCGCATGAAAAGCTTCGTTCTCATGGCAACCGTGCTGGCGACCGCGTTGTTCGGCATGTCTGTCGCAAGCCGGGCGGCCAACCTGGTCGCCAACATCGACGTCTCGTCGCAGACCATGACCGTCAGCAAATACGGCCAGGTGGTCTATCGCTGGAGCGTGTCGACCGCGCGCAAGGGTTATTTCACGCCGCGCGGCAGCTACCGGCCGCAATGGACCGCCCGGATGTGGTATTCGCGCAAGTATGACAACTCGCCGATGCCCTATTCCGTGTTCTTCCACGGGGGCTACGCCATTCATGGCACCGGGGCGGTGAGAAATCTCGGGCGCCCGGCCTCGCATGGCTGCGTGCGCTTGCATCCGGCCAACGCCGCGACCTTCTATGCGATGGTCAAGGAAGCCGGTTTCGGCAACACGCGCATCGTCGTCACCAACTGATCCGGGGTGGCAAGGCCGGCCGCAATTCCAGAAAAAGTGAATCCGTCAGGAATTGCGTCAGGACAAGGAGATGGAGCGGCTCGCTGTTTCGGCGAAACGGTGAGACGCTTCAGAGGCTGGCTGCCGCCTTCGCCTTTCCGCGCTTGCGGCGACGGCCGCTGATCTCCCACCGCTTGTGGAACCACATCCACTGCCCAGGATCCTCACGCACCCAGCGCTCGACCACATCGGTGAGAAGCTGGGTGGTGGCATCGACGTCGACGCTGCCGTCTTCTGTGCGCGGCAAGGCCAGCCTGTCCTCGATCTCCAGGCGAAAGCGGTTGCCCGGCAGCCTGACGCAGCGGGCGGGGTAGACATCGCAGTCATAGTGGCGGGCCAGCATGCCAAGCATCGGATTGGTCTGGCATCGGCGGCCGAAGAAAGTCGTCTCCACGCCGCCCGAGAATTTCTGATCGACCAGCACGCCGATATTGCCGCCCTTCTCAAGAATGGCGGCGAGGGCGAAGGACGCGCCGGTGGCGGAAGGCAGCAGCGCGCCCATCGAGGAGCGGCGCGTCGAATGGATGTAGTCTGCGAGGTAGGGGTTGTTCGGCGGGCGAAACAGCGCCGTGATGTTCATGCCGAAGGTGGCGGCGGCCACCGGCAGCAACTCGAAATTGCCGAGATGGCCGGTGAACAGGATATGCGGCTTCTTCTCGCCGGCGATCTCGACGAAATGCTCGATGCCGCGAACCTCGACCCGGCCCGGCTTCGAAGCATCCGGATCGAAGTCGAACAACGCATCGAGGAAGATGTATTCGGCCGCCAGGCGAGCCATGTTGCCCCACATGTCGCGCGCGATGGCCTCGATCTCGGCGTCGCTCTTTTGGGGGTAGGCAAGGCGCAGATTGTCGACCGCGACGCGGTGGCGCCCGACCAGCGGGCCGATCCGGCGGGCGGCGCGGTCGGCGAAGTTGAGGGCGCTGTCCGGCGGCAGAAGACGCAGAAGCGAAAGCATCACCATGGCGAGCCTGGCAACCAGCCAGTGCTCCAGCTGGCGCAGCCGCCGGCCGTAGCGGAACATGAAGTCCCGGCGGGCTTTCCTGAGCGTGTTGCCGACCATCCGCCTTTCCTGGAACTGCTTTAGGAAACGCGCAGGATGATCTTGCCGAACACGTCGCGGCCTTCCATGCGCTTGAGTGCGGCATCGATGTCGTCGAATCCCACCTCGGTATCGATGATGGGGGCGACAAGACCGGCGGCCATCTTCTGCATGGCGTTGGCCATGTTCTCCATGCGGCAGCCGAAGGAACCGAGCAGCTTCAGCTGCTGCTGGAATAGCTGCATCAAATTGACCTGCGTCGACACGCCGGAGGTCGAGCCGCAGGTGACGAGGCGGCCGCCGCGCTTCAAGGACAGCATCGATCCGGCAAAAGTGTCGGCGCCGACATGCTCGAACACCACGTCGACGCCTTTCTTCTTCGTCAGCTTGCGCACCACGCCTTCGAACCGGTCTTCGCGGTAGTTGATGACGTGGTCGGCGCCGAGCGCCTTGGCCTTGTCGATCTTGTCGTTGGAGCCGACCGTGGTGATGACCGTGCAGCCCATTTTCCTGGCCAACTGGATGGCGGCGGTGCCGATGCCGGAGCCGCCGGCATGGACGAGAATGGTCTCGCCGGGTTCCAGCTTCGCGTTGTCGAACAGCATATGCTCGACCGTGCCGAAGGTGACCGGGGCGACCGCCGCGCCGATTTCCGTGACGCCGGGAGGAGCAGGCACCAGCAGGCGCGCGGGCAGGTTGATCTTTTCCTGGGCGAAGCCGTCGAGGTGGAAGCCGTGGACGCCCGACACGTGCTCGCAAAGATTGTCGCGGCCTTCGCGGCAGGCGCGGCAGAGCCCGCAGGTGCGCGCGCCGTAGATCGATACCAACTGCCCCGGCCGCAGGTTGGAGACTCCCGGACCGACCGCTTC
>JAFKFE010000174.1:0-8706 GCA_017308345.1 Alphaproteobacteria bacterium
GGTCCAGCTCAACGGCAAATGGGGATTTGTCGACACAAGTGGCCATCTGCTGGTCTCGCCGCCGGGCTTCGACAATGTCTTCAATTTTCAGGGTGGACACGCAGCCGTCGAGGAAGGCGGAAAATGGGGCATCATCGATGCCAAAGGCCAATATTCGTCAACGCCGCGCTTCGACAAGCTGAGGCCCGACGACATCGCTTTCGCAGCCGAGATCGAAGGGCGGAAGTCGTGGGTGGACGCCGAAGGCAAGCCGGTGCCCGAGCCACGCCGCGAAAGCGACCGCGCGCAAGTCATCGCCTGCGGAAAGGACGGCGGCCATTTCGTCAGCGACGATAGCACCGGCGAAACCCTGTGGGGGCTCGCAACCACCGACGGAACGATCTTTGTCCCGCCGAAATACCGGGCGCTGCGGTGCTATGCCAACGGCCTTGCCTGGGTCGCCGACGAGCAACGCCGCCTGTGGTGCCAGATCGACGCCAAGGGCGTCGTCCGGGATACGAGCACCTGCAATCCGAATTTCAACGGCCGCAGGATCTTCGACGCCAGCTTCGAAAAGTTCGCCGAAGATCCGTATGAAAGTAGCGTGCTTTGGGAGCGGGCCCTTCTGGATTACGGGCGCGGGACACGCCAGACAGCGCCGAAAATCATGAGCTCCTGGGGTAGGTACTGACGGAGGGGGAAGGATCGCAACGTTTGCGATTATTGCTTTGACTTCATGCGCCGAGGCCATACCTATTCCAACACCATTTCCGGGAGATCCAATGCGGCCGAAACTCATTGCCCTAGCTTTCCTGGCGCTTGCCGCCTTCGTCCAGCCAGCCCTCGCCGCCGAGACTCCCGAGCGCCCGGCGCCGGCCGGCGGCGTGCTGTCGCTGCTGCCGGCGCCGCAGGTGACCGAGCATTCGATCACGCTTGGCGGGCGCAAGCTGGATTACCAGGCCAAGGCCGGCACGCTGTCGCTGTTGTCGACCAAGGGCGAGGTCACGGCCGAGATCTTCTACGTCGCCTACACGCAGCAGTCGCCCGCCCCGGCGAAGGATCGGCCGATCACCTTCGTCTTCAATGGCGGGCCGGGCGCGGCGTCGGCCTATCTTCATCTCGGCGCGATCGGACCGCGAATCGTCGAGACCGCGGCCGACGGCGAGTTCCTACGGCCGCCGCAAAAGCTCATCGACAACCCCGACAGTTGGCTCGACATGACCGATCTCGTCTTCGTCGATCCCGTCGGCACCGGCTATAGCCGCGAGGCGCCGGGGCACGAGCCGAAGGAGTTCTGGAGCGTCGACGCGGACGCCAGTTCGGTCGGCGCCTTCATCCGCCTTTACCTGGCGCAGAACGGCCGCACCGGATCGCCGCTGTTCCTCGCCGGCGAAAGCTATGGCGGTTTTCGCGCGGCGCTGCTTGCCCGCACCCTGCAGGAAGATGTCGGCCTGAGCCCCAACGGCGTCGTGCTGATCTCGCCGGCGCTGGAATTCATGCTCGTGCGGCCAGACCAGTTCGACCAGTTGCACTGGGCGCTGGAGCTGCCTTCGCTGGCGGCGACGCGGCTGAAGGGCGATGGCGTGACCGGCGACGCGTTGCGCGACAGGCTGGCCGAGGTCGAGCATTACGCGCTCGGCGACTACCTGACGGCGTTGAACAGCGGGCTGGAACAAGGCGGCAAGCTGGCCAGCGGACGCGTCTCGGAAATCACGGGGCTGCCACTCGACCTTGTCCAGCGCAATTTCGCCCGCATCCCCACCGGGCTTTTCGCCAAGGAATTCCAGCGCGCCACCGGCAAGGTGCTCAGCCCCTATGACGCGACCATCGGCACCGCCGACATCGCGCCGCAAAGCGCGCATGACGCCGGCCCCGATCCGGTGCTCGACCGCAGCGTTCCGGTGCTGACCTCCGCCTTCGTCGCCTATGCCCGCGACGAACTCAACTACCGGACCGATGTGAGCTACCGGCTGCTCAATGGCGAGATCAGCCGCAACTGGGACTACGGCACGTCGGGCCAGGGCTATGCCGGCGTGATGAACGACCTGCAGCGGGCGCGCTCGCTCAACCCGACGCTCGGCGTCGTCATCGTCAACGGCTATACCGATCTCGTCACGCCCTATCTCGCCTCGCGCTACCTGGTGAACCAGGTGCCAACGCTCGCCGACGCCAAGCCTATCCGGCTCGACGTCATCGAGGGAGGCCACATGATGTATCTGCGGCCAGACGGAAGGCGCGCGCTGAAAGACGCGGCATCGGAGCTTTACCAGGCGACGCAATAAGCCCGGAACGACGCGTTGGGGAAGCCTGCCCCA
Source organism: Alphaproteobacteria bacterium (assembly GCA_017308345.1). Lineage (GTDB taxonomy): Bacteria > Pseudomonadota > Alphaproteobacteria > Rhizobiales > Rhizobiaceae > Mesorhizobium. Next base: position 2,295 of record JAFKFE010000174.1, read on the forward strand.
ACGCAAGCGCGGCGCTGGAGCAGCGCATTGCCTGTTTTCACTCGTATAGCTGCGAGCGCGGTGCCGACAGGGGCGGAACCGCCTCACGCAAACACGCTGAACCCGCATGGCCGATGTCGTCGTCCTCGAAAGCCGCGAAAGGGTGCTGGCCGGCATCCTGTTCACGGCTGCCGCCTATTTCCTGTTTTCGGCGCAGGATGCCTCGATCAAGCTTCTGGTCGCCGGCATGACGGTCTGGCAGATCATGTTCGTCCGCTCGATCACGGTGCTCGTCGCCTGTGGCGCGATCGGCGGCAAGCGGCTGTTCGCCGACACGATCGATTCGCCGATCGTCAAGCCGATGCTGGTGCGCAGCGCCTTCACGCTGGCCGCATGGCTTTGCTACTACAATGCGGCGCGCTCGCTGCAACTGGCCGAGCTGACCACCATCTATTACGCAGCGCCGATCATCGTCACCGTGCTTTCGGTGCTGATCCTTGGCGAGAAGGTGCCGCTCTTGCGCTGGCTGGCGGTTTTCATCGGCTTCGTCGGCGTCTTCATCGCCTGCGATCCGGCACGGCTCGGCCTGTCCGTGCCGGTGTTGCTGGTGCTGGCGGCCGCCGTCCTTTGGGGGATCGCCGTCGTGCTCCTGCGCAAGACCGCCATGCAGGAGCGCACCATGATCCAACTCGTGCTCAACAACTTCTATTTCCTGCTGTTTTCGGCCGTGCCGGCGCTGATGTGGTGGCGCATGCCGGATTGGCGGCAGCTGCTTTTGCTTGTCAGCGTCGGGGCACTTGGCGGGGTGGCGCAATATGTGCTGTTCGAAGGCATGAAGCGCGCGCCCGTGTCGATCGTCGCGCCGTTCGAATACACCTCGCTGGTCTGGGCTTTCGCGCTGGGTTTCGCCATCTGGGGCGACCTGCCGCGCGCCGAAGTTTTCGCCGGCCCGGCGCTGATCGTCGGGGCCGGCCTGCTGATCGTCGGCAACGAGCATTTCCGCAAACGGGAGCAGGCCTCATGACAGAGGGCTGTCAGCAGCAACCGGGTAGGCTGATGCCATGACGGATGCGCTCGACATGCCGGAAAAGCTTGTGCCCGCCGCCGACGTCGCGGCCGAGCGAACGCTCGGCATCATCCTGGTGTCCGCTTCGGCCACCGCCTTCGCGCTCACCGGCGTGCTGACGAAGTCGATCCATGCCGACCCGCTGACCATCACCTGCTGGCGCGGTTTTTTCGGCTCGATCCTGATCACGCTCTATGTGCTGTGGCGCCGCCGGCGCTCGGGCGGGAACGAAAGCCTGAGATTGGGTTGGCGCGGCTGGCTGCTGGCAATCGAGGGTGCGGCGGCCAGCATCGCCTTCATCTCGGCCTTCAAATTCACCTATGTCGCCAATGTCGCGGTGATCTACGCGACCTCGCCCTTCATCGCGGCGCTGCTTGCCTTCCTTCTGGTGCGGGAGAAATTCCGGCTGCAAACGATGGTTGCGGCTTGTGTCTCGCTGTGCGGCGTCGCCATCATGGTGAGCGCCGGCCTGGGCGGCGGCCATCTGTTCGGCGACGCCCTGGCGCTGCTGATGACCGCCGGCAGCGCGCTCTACATGATCATGGTGCGCGCTTTCCGCGACTCGCCCGTCGTCTGGGCCGGCGCGGTCTCCGCCTTCCTGCTCTTCGTGCTCGGCTGGTTCGTCACCGATCCGCTGGCCGTCTCGACGCGCGACATGGCGCTGCTTGCCGCCTTCGGCTGCTCCTTCGCGCTGGCCTCGATCCTGTGGACGGAAGGCTCGCGGCTGATCCCGTCGGCGGAAGCCGGGCTGCTGGGTTCCGCCGAAGTGCCGTTCGCCATCCTGTTTGCTCTGGTCTTCCTCGGCGAAGCCCCGCCAATGGCCAGCATCATCGGCGGCGCCATCGTGCTTTGCGCGGTTTTCGCCCATGCCGGACGAGACTGGCTGAAGGCGAAATCGGCGCGGTCGTAAATTATTTCGCACGTCACGGAACCATCATCCGACTCGCGCATTATCGTGCCGACGGGTCACCCCCCAAGTCCCCCCAAACCCCTCGACCCGTCCGACTAGAAGCCGACCCGCAAAAAGGTCGGCTTTTTCTTTTCCTCACGCAGGCAGGGCCAAGCCGTCGCCGAGCAGCTCCGCCAGATCCCGTGCCGTGCTGGGAGCCTGGCGGCCGAGCCGGACGGCGAAGTTGGCCACGGGCAGTGACGGCAGGTCGAGCTCATGTGGCGCTTCAGCGATGCCGGAATGAGCGAAACGCCGGGTGCGCGGCGTAAGCGCGATGCCGGCATTGACCGCGGCGCGCAGGCCGGCAAGGCTCGCGCTGCCCGCGGCGATGCGATAGCGGCGGCTGGCGGCGTCGAGCGCATTGAGCGCGGCCTCCCTGAAGCCGCAGTAAGGATCGAGCAGCGCCAGCGGCACGGATTCGGGCCGTGTCGCCAGGCCCTTTTCCGAGCAGAGCCACAGCATCGGCCCGCTGATCAGCGCCACTTCATCCGGTGATGCGGCATGGCGCATGGTGATCGCGAGGTCGAGCTGGCCCGCCTGGAGCGCCGAGCCGAGTTCCAGGGAACGGCCGACACGCAGCTCGATCCTGACGCGCGGATGGCTGACGGCGAAGGCCCTTAGAAGATCCGGCAGGCCGTGGTCGGCAAAATCCTGCGTCGTGCCGATGGCGATGCGGCCGCCGGCGCGCGCGCCCTTCAGCGCCAGCCACGCCTCGGTGTGGACGGCAAGGATGCGCCGGGCATGGCCGACAAGATCCTCACCGGCCGGCGTCAGCCCGCGCCCCCTGCCCTGCGGGATTAGCAGCGGCTCGCCGACGATCTCTTCCAGCCGCTGCATCTGCGCGGTAACCGCCGATGGCGTGCGACCGACGGTGGACGCGGCCTTGGCGAGCGAGCCGCCGTCGACGAAGGCGAGGAAGGTTTTCAGCAGGTCGGGATCGAGCGTTTCCATACTTCGACAATATCGAATCTTCTATCAAAAACAATTCGATTTTGTTGATGTTATGATGATGGCATTGTCCTCCCATTGAAGGCCCGAGACGCCAAACCGATGGAGAGAAAAAATGCCTGTCATCAATATCAGCATCACTGGCAAGCCCGACGCCAAGCTGTCCGCCGCGATCACCAAGGACATCACCGAAATCACCGCCAAGGAGCTACGCAAGGACCCGACGATCACCGCGGTCGCCGTCAGCTACATCGATCCGCAGCACTGGTTCGCCGGTGGCAAGTCGCTGGCCGAACACGGCACCAACACATTCTGGCTGGAGATCAAGGTCGTCGACGGCACCAACACCAAGCTGGAGCTGGAAGCCTATCTCAAGGCGATCTTCGGAGCCTTTGGCCGGCTGCTCGGCGGCGTGCATGAGGAAAGCTATGCCTTCGTGCACGAGGTGCCGGCCTCTGCCTATGGCTATGGTGGCAAGAGCCAGGAGTTCCGGTTCATCAGCGGGAGATTGAAGGCGGCGTAGGCGCGCCTGCCTTCCCCTTGTGGGAGAAGACAACACCGCGCCCTCCGCCGCATTGACCTTCCTCCCACTTCGGCTACCCTCTGCCCTCGAAGCGGCCGCTCAAGAGCCGCGCCGAGGAGAGAGCTGGGAGAGAGCGGCATGATCCTGACCCTGGCGCTGCTGGCGGGCCTTGTCTTTGCCTGGCTGCTGATCGCCGTGATCGAAAGGTTCCGGCTCGACCTGCGCTTCACCCAGGCGCTGCTCTATGTGCCGTTCAAGCTCGCCTACCGCATCGCCGACAACCGCATCCGCATTGCCCGCGGCGCCAAGACGCCGGTTATCTATGTGATCTCGCACCAGTCGCGCATCGAGCCGCCGCTGATGCTGTCCCTGCTTCCCGACGACACGCTGCATATCCTGGACGAGGCTTCGGCGCGCTCGCCCTGGCTGGAGCCATGGCGCGAGCTCGCCCGCACGATTGCCTTCAACGCCGAGCATGTCTTCGTCAGCCGCAGGCTGGTGCGTGTGCTGAAGGGAAAGGGGCGGCTCGCCGTCTATTTGCCCGACAATGTCGAGCCGGACGTCAAATCCTTTCGGCTGTTTCGTGCCGTCACCCGCATCGCCATGCAGGCCGACGCCCGCATCGTGCCGATCTTCGTCGCCGGCGCGCGCGACCTGCCGGTGTCGCTGACGCCGAAGGAGAAAGCGCCCAGGCACTGGTTCCCGCGGCTTTCGGTGAGCGTGCTGGAGCCGATGACCATCGCCGAGTTGGTGGCGCGCAATCCCGACATGGCCTCGAACACCAACGCGCTGTTCGACCGTTTCGCCGAGGCGCGGCTCCAAGGCAGCAATCTCGATCGAGGCCTGTTCCTGGCCATGCGCGACGCCGCCGACCGCATCGGCCCTTCGCGCCCGATCGTCGAGGACGTGATCTCCGGCGCGCTCTCCTATCGCAAGCTGTTCATCGGCGCGCGCGTGCTCGGCCGCCGTTTCGAGGCGGTGACGGCGCCCGGCGAGGCGGTCGGCGTCCTCCTGCCCAACGCCAATGGCATGGCGCTCACCTTTGTCGGCCTGATCTCGGCGGGGCGCGTCGCGGCGATGATCAACTACACCGCCGGACCGGCGAGCGTGACCGCGGCGATCCGCACCGCCGTCATCCGCACCGTGGTGTCCTCCCGCTCCTTCATCGAGAAGGCGAGCATCGACGACATCGTCGCCGCGGTCGAGGCGGGCGGCGCCAGGATGCTGTGGCTGGAAGACGTGCGCGCCGGCGTGACGACCCTGGACAAGCTCGCCGCCGCGCTTTTGTGGCGCCTGCCTTTGCAGCGGCAGCAGGCGGGCAAACCGGCGGTGATCCTGTTCACTTCCGGCTCGGAAGGCACGCCGAAGGCGGTGGTGCTATCGAACCGCAACCTGCTTGCCAATATCATGCAGGCCGAGGCGCGCGTCTCGGTCTCGCCGGCCGACACCTTGCTCAACGTGCTGCCGGCTTTCCATTCCTTCGGCCTGACCGGCGGCACCATCCTGCCGCTGGTGCTCGGCATAAAGCTGTTCCTCTACCCCTCGCCGCTCCACTACAAGATCATCCCCGAGATCGCCCGCAAGGTGAAGCCGACCGTCATGTTCGGCACCGACACCTTCCTCGCCAATTATGCCCGCACCGCCAAGGACGGCGACTTCTCCAGCCTGCGCTTCGTCGTGGCCGGCGCCGAGGCGGTGAAACCGGAGACGCGGCGCACCTACCGCGACCGCTTCCAGGCCTCGATCGTCGAAGGCTACGGTCTGACCGAGGCCGCGCCAGTGGTGGCGGTGAACACGGCCATCCATGGCCGCGACGGCACGGTCGGGCGGCCGCTGCCGGCCATCCGCATGAAGCTGGAGCCTGTCGAAGGCATCACCGAGGGCGGCCGGCTGTGGCTCGACGGACCGAACATGATGATGGGCTACATCAGCGCCAACCGCCCCGGCGAATTGCAGCCGCTGGAAGGCTGGCACGACACCGGCGACATCGTCTCGATCGACCGCGAGGGCTTCATCACCATCCGCGGGAGGGCAAAGCGCTTCGCCAAGATCGCCGGCGAGATGGTGTCGCTGGGGGCCGTCGAGATGCTGGTGCAGTCGCTGTGGCCGGAAGAGCGCCACGCGGCGGTGGCCGTGCCCGACAAACGGCGCGGCGAGCGGATCGTGCTGGTCACCACCGCCGACGACGCCAATGCCGAGGAACTGCGCCAGTTCGGCAAGAAGGCGGGCGCGGCCGAATTGATGGTGCCGCACGACATCATCAAGGTGGAAGAAATCCCGGTGCTGGGCTCGGGCAAGACGGATTACGTCTCGGCCCGCAAGCTGGCGATCGACAGGCTGGGACTGAGCGCGGCGGCTTGATCCCCGAGAGGGGATCACCCGCTACCCGATATCCGAAGGCGGCACCTTTTCCCCTTCAAGCCTTGCCCGCTTCGAATAGGCGCGCACCGAGAACGGCAGGAAGAGCAGATAGCCGGCGACGGAAGCCGTCAGCGTGTACCAGGGATAGGTCATCAGGAGCAGGATGTAGAGCACCACGCCCAGGATGACCGGCAGCACCCTGTCGCCCGGCACCTTGACGCTTTTGCCCGAATAGACCGGCAGGCGGCTGACCAGAAGGAAGGCCACGAGCACGGTGAAACCGGTGGCGACGAAGGCGGCCGGCCGGGACGGCTCCAGCCCGAGCCGCAGGAAATAGAGATAGAGCGGCAGCATGACCAGCACCGCGCCCGCCGGGGCCGGCACGCCGACGAAATATTCGGTCTGCCACGCGGGCTGATCGGTGTCGTCGGCCAGCACGTTGAAGCGGGCAAGCCGCATGCCGCAGGCGATGGTGAAGAGAAGCGCCGCGATCCAGCCCGGCGAGCCGGCACGGTCGAGCAGGAAGGCGTAGAGCACCAGCGCCGGCGCGACACCGAAATTGACGATGTCGGCCAGCGAATCCATC
>JAFKFE010000174.1:8715-11706 GCA_017308345.1 Alphaproteobacteria bacterium
GGCCGCGAGCAGCACCATGACCACCGCGATCTCGAAGCGGTTCTCGAAGGCGAAGCGGATGCCCGACAGGCCGGCGCAGATGGCAAGCACCGTCACCAGATTGGGCAGCACCATGCGCATCGGGATCTCGCGGATGCGCGGACCGCCGCTGGCATGGGCCTCGAATTTTTTGAACGGCGCGCCCAACGCTCAGGAAATCCTGACCAGGGGCGTCACAGCCGTGCCGCCGAATTCGGCAAGCACGGTCTCGCCGCCGACCGCAGTCTGGCCGACCGCGACACGCGGCACGGCATTCGACGGCAGGAAGACATCGACGCGCGAGCCGAAGCGGATCAGCCCGAAACGCTCGCCGATGGCGATCGACCCGCCGGCGTCGGCCCAGCAGACGATGCGGCGCGCAACGAACCCGGCGATCTGCACGGCGGCGATGGTGCCGTTGGGGCTGTCGATGACCAGGCCGTTGCGCTCGTTCTCGGCGCTTGCCTTGTCGAGCTCGGCATTGAGGAATTTGCCGGGCTTGTGCTCGATGCGCGTGATCCTGCCGCGCACCGGAGCGCGGTTGATGTGGCAGGAAAACACGTTCATGAACACCGAGATACGGGTCATCTCGGCCGGGCCCAGGCCAAGCTCGCCCGGCGGCACGGCTGGCCCCACCGCCGAGATCACGCCATCGGCCGGGCTCACCACGAGCCGGTCGTCGACCGGCGTGACGCGCTCGGGATCGCGGTAGAAATAGACGCACCAGGCGGTGAGGATCAGCCCGATCCAGAACAGGATCGAGGAGAAATAGCCGAAAAACAGCGTTGCCGCGGCGAAGGCGGCGATGAAGGGATAACCCTCGCGATGGATCGGAACGAACGTGTTCTTGACCGAGTCGAGAAGCGTCATAGGGCTGGGGGCGGTCCCTGTTTCAGGTTGCGCCTCAATAGCGGAAAGCCCCCCTCCCCGCAACGCAACAATGGGGGAGGATGGGCAACCCTTTTTCCGCCTTACGCCTCCGGCACGCGCTGGTAGTTGGCTATATCAGCCCTGACACCGAGGCGCGCGATAGTTTCCTGCGCGCTGAAGGCGATGCGCTCGTGCGCTGCCTTGACGATCGGCACCACCTTGTCGACGGCCGCCTGGCTTTCCCATTCGACCATGGTGACGATGTTGAACTCGCCAGGGCCTGAGAACTGCTCGAGCAGGAAATCCTGCACGAAGCCTTCCTGCTGGCGCAGCAATTCATGCGTCATGAAGACCTTGCCGATGATTTCATCACGCGCTTCCGCCGGCACGACGAATTTGTCGACCCGGAACACGCTGCCGGTCCGTTGATTTTCAGTGCTCATTTTCAATCATCTCCGATCGAGGTTGGTTGGCAGGTGGCTCGGAGATGGGTTTGCAAGCTCAAGCTAAGTTGAGGTCAAGGGGGATTTTTGCCCTTCCTCGTCTCCCCTTGTTTGCGGGAGAAGGGGAAGTCGGCGCTTAGCTCACCTCCGACGTGCGCCTGCGCACGATCACACCCAACTCGTCGGTCTCGCGCGCGATGCGCAGGCGCTCCTCGGCTTCGGTCGCCTCGCGCTGGCGGTCCCACATTGAGGCGTAGAGGCCGTGCCTGGCGAGCAATGCCGTATGCGTCCCGCGCTCGGCGATCTGGCCGTCCTTCAAGACGATGATCTCGTCGGCCGAGACCACCGTCGACAGCCGGTGGGCGATGACGATGGTGGTGCGGCCTTTGCTGACCTGATCAAGCGCTGCCTGGATTTCCTGTTCGGTGTGACTGTCCAGCGCCGACGTCGCCTCGTCCAGCATCAGGATCGGCGGCGCCTTGAGGATGGTGCGGGCAATCGCCACGCGCTGCTTCTCGCCGCCGGAAAGCTTCAGGCCGCGCTCGCCGACCATCGACTTGTAACCCTCGGGCAGCTTGTCGATGAACGGGCCGATCTGTGCGAGTTCGGCCGCCTTGCGCACCTCGTCCTCGCTGGCGCCGACGCGGCCGTAGCGGATGTTGTAGGCGATGGTGTCGTTGAACAGCACCGTGTCCTGCGGCACCATGCCGAGCATGGCGCGCAGGCTCTCCTGCGTGACGTCGCGGATGTCCTGGCCGTCGATCAGCACCTGGCCGGACTGCACGTCGTAGAAACGGAACAAGAGCCTGGAGATGGTCGATTTGCCGGCGCCGGACGGGCCGACGATCGCCACCGTCTTGCCGGCGGGAACCTCGAAGGAGACGCCTTTCAGGATCTTGCGGTTCGGATCGTAGGAGAAATGCACATCGCGAAACTCGACCTTGCCGGCGCCGACCTTCAAAGGCTTCGCATCAGGTTTGTCGACGATCTCCTGGCGAACGTCGAGCAGGTCGAACATGTGCTCGATATCGGTCAGCCCCTGCCTTATTTCGCGGTAGATGAAACCGATGAAGTTGAGCGGCACCGAAAGCTGGATCAGCATCGCGTTGATGAAGACGAAGTCGCCGACCGTCTGGGTGCCCGCCTGCACCTCCAGCGCCGACATGCACATGACGATGACGGTGCCCAGGCCGAAGATGAGGCCCTGGCCGAAATTCAGCCAGCCGAGCGATGTCCAGGTCTTGGTCGCGGCGATCTCGTAGCGCGCCATCGAGCGGTCGAAGCGCTCGGCCTCCATGCGTTCATTGGTGAAATACTTGACCGTCTCGAAATTGAGCAGCGAGTCGATCGCCTTGGTGTTGGCGTCGGTGTCGCTGTCGTTCATGTCGCGGCGGATCGAGATGCGCCAGTCGCTCGCCTTGACCGTGAACCAGACATAGAGGCAGACGGTGACGGCGACCACTGCCACGTATTTCCAGCCATAGGTGAAGGCGAAGATGCCGGCCGTCAGCGCGAATTCCAGGATGGTCGGCGCCGTGTTCAGCATGATGAAGCGCACGATCGTCTCGATGCCCTTGGTACCGCGCTCGATGATGCGCGACAGGCCGCCGGTGCGGCGCTCGAGATGGAAGCGCAGCGACAGCTGGTGCATGTGGACGAA
>JAFKFE010001212.1 GCA_017308345.1 Alphaproteobacteria bacterium
CCCGTCCGGTGATGATGGTGACCGGGCGCTCTTCATTGTCGTTCACGGGCTGATTCCTCGTTTTCCCGGAGATTGTCCGGTTCAAGCCGCCTTTTTGCACGAAGCAGGCCGGGAAGACAGCCGCAAGCCCGTCACTTTCTTCCTCGCACTTGAAAAAAGGCGCAATAAAATTACATGCGTTTTGCGCATGGCTGCCAAGCCCCGAATTGACCGCAATATTTGCCGTTGCGGGGTTGACGGGCAATGGCCTTACGAGTAGAAGCCGCCACGTCAGAACCGATGTGAGACCAGCCTTTCCGAGGCGACACGCCTTGGAGTTTGTCTCAAACAGGGTTCGTTTTACGAGCGAAAAGACATTTCCGGCGCGCATGAAGCGGCTTCCGCTTCCTCTGCAATTTGTTCGGGCAGGACCGCGAGGCGCGGTGTGTTGCCCGAATTTGCGTATGGGAATGGCGCTTTGAGCGGCCCTGACAGGGCAGACACGGAATTGAGAGACAAGAGGGTTTAATGCCTACCGTCAACCAGCTGATCCGCAAGCCGCGCCTGGCGCCGGTGAAGCGCAACAAGGTCCCGGCCATGCAGCAGAACCCGCAGAAGCGGGGCGTCTGCACGCGCGTCTACACCACGACGCCGAAGAAGCCGAACTCGGCGCTGCGCAAGGTGGCCAAGATTCGCCTGACCAACGGTTTCGAAGTGATCGGCTACATCCCCGGCGAAGGCCACAACCTTCAGGAACACTCGGTGGTCATGATCCGCGGCGGTCGCGTCAAGGATCTGCCGGGCGTCCGCTACCACATCATCCGCGGCGTGCTCGACACGCAGGGTGTGAAGAACCGCAAGCAGCGTCGTTCGAAATACGGCGCCAAGCGTCCGAAGTAAGGGTTTCCCATGTCCCGTCGTCACAGTGCAGAAAAGCGTGAGATCAATCCGGATCCCAAGTTCGGCGATCTGATCGTCACCAAGTTCATGAACGCCGTCATGTATGACGGCAAGAAGTCGGTTGCCGAGACCATCGTCTACGGCGCGCTGGACCAGGTCCAGGCCAAGACCAAGCAGGAGCCGGTCACCGTCTTCCATCAGGCGCTCGACAATGTCGCGCCGCATGTGGAAGTGCGCTCGCGTCGCGTCGGCGGCGCGACCTACCAGGTTCCGGTCGATGTGCGCCCCGAGCGCCGTCAGGCGCTGGCCATTCGCTGGCTGATCGCC
>JAFKFE010001213.1 GCA_017308345.1 Alphaproteobacteria bacterium
CCTTCGCGCCCCTCTCTGGCCTGCCGGCCATCTCCCCCACTTGGGGGGAGATCAGCTGTTTCGTCGCCGGCTCTTAAGCCGCCTCGCTGCCCTGCCCGGCGAACTCCTTGAACCAGCCCAGCCCGGCCTCGGTGCCGGCTTTCGGCTTGTATTCGGCGCCGATCCAGCCGGAATAGCCGAGCCGGTCGATGTGGTCGTAGAGGAAGGGATAATTGATCTCGCCCGTCCCCGGCTCGTGACGGCCGGGATTGTCCGCAAGCTGGATATGCGCGATGCGGGGCAGGTTCGTCTCGATGGTCCGGGCGAGATCCCCCTCCATGATCTGCATGTGATAGATGTCGTATTGCAGGAACAGGTTCTTCGAGCCGATCCGGTCGATCAGCGCGAGCGCCTGGTCGGAATAGTTCAGGAAGAAGCCGGGGATGTCGCGGGTGTTGATCGGCTCGATCAGCAGCCTGATGCCGGCCTGCTCCAATTTCTCGGCCGCGAAGGCGAGGTTTTCGGCGAAGACGTTTTCCAACACCGTGCGGTCGGTGCCCTGGGGCGCGATGCCGGCCAGGCAATTGATCTGCTCGCAGCCCAGCGCATGGGCGTAGGTGATCGCCCTGGCGACGCCCTGCCGGAATTCCGGCACCCGATCGGGGAGCGCCGCGATGCCGCGCTCGCCCTTCGCCCAATCGCCGGCCGGCAAGTTGAACAAGACCTGCGTCAGGCCGTTCTTCTTCAGGCGCGCGGCAACGACGTCCGGCGCATGGTCATAGGGACCGATATATTCGACGCCCTTGAAGCCGGCGCGGGCAGCGGCATCGAAGCGGTCGAGGAATTCGTGCTCGCCGAAGAGCATCGAAAGATTGGCTGAAAAACGCGGCATTCTTTTTCTCCTTCTTTCCGCCGGTCTCAATCGAGCATCACGATCGCCGTCGGCGCATCCTCATGGCTTTCGGCAAGGTCCTCGAATTCGGTGATCTTGTCGATTTCCGTACCCATGGAAATGTTGGTGACACGCTCGAGGATGAATTCCAGCACCACCGGAACCTGGTGCTCCTTCATCAGCCGCTGCGCTTCCTTGAAGGCGCCGGCGAATTCCTCGGGCTTCTTCACGCGAACCGCCTTGCAGCCCATCGCCTCGGCGACCGCGACATGATCGACGCCGTAGCCCGCCTCCGGATCGCCGGCACGGTTGACGTTCTCGAAGGCGAGGCT
>JAFKFE010001214.1 GCA_017308345.1 Alphaproteobacteria bacterium
AAATCGATCGGACTGATCGAACGGATCCTGTTCATGCGCTCCAGCGAGACGACGACCTCATTGCCGTCCGCCGGCACCGCAGCGCCGACGAGGCCGGTCAGCCCGCCTTGCGGCACGACGGGAATGCGCTCGGCATGGCAGCGCCGCATCAGTGCCGACATCTCTTCCACCGAGGCCGGCCGCGCCACCGCCAGAGGGCGGCCGAAATGGTCGCCCGACCAGTCGCGGCTGTAGCGTGCCAAATCCTCGGCCTCGGTCAGCAGCCCGCCGTCGGGCAGCACGCCGGCCAGGGCGGCGATCAGCGATGCGGAGTTGGGCGGCACGGCATTCATGAACGGACTCTGGAACTTTCCCGAAAACGACTGGACAATCACCAATCTTGTTGTGTTATCATACAACCCTGATTTAGAACATCAAGCGACGTCATGGTTCCCGCCAGCCGTTTGATGTGGATGTCAGACTGGCAAATCACTGAATTCGGAGGACTTTCCCAATGAGCGACGCTCCAGGCTTTCGCTATATGCACACCATGATCAGGGTGCTCGACCTCGACAAGTCGATCGCCTTCTACACCGAGGTGCTCGGCATGACCTTGCTGCGCCGCGACGACTATCCTGGCGGCAAGTTCACCAACGCCTTTGTCGGCTACGGGCCCGAGGACAAGGAAGCCGTCGTCGAGCTGACGCTGAACTGGGGCCGCGAGGAGCCTTATGAGATCGGCACCGGCTTCGGCCATCTGGCGCTCGGCGTCAACGACATCTACGCCGTCTGCGCCGAGCTCGAGAAGCGTGGCGCCAAGATCCCACGCAAGCCGGGACCGATGCAGCATGGCACCACCCACATCGCTTTCGTCGAGGATCCGGACGGCTACAAGATCGAGCTGATCGGCCTCGACACGATGCGGTAATTTCAGGTTGGGCAGCAGGTCCAGATCGGACCGCACCGGCGCTGCGCCGATGCGGTCCCTTTGCATCCGCGCTTGCTTGGGAGGCGATGCGGACCGTGCCTTCACTTGATGACCGCTATCTTGCTGCGGTCGATGGTGATGGCGACGGCGGCGATCAGCACCGCGCCAAACACCATGTTTTCCAGGAAGATGTTGACACCGACAAAGGTCATGCCGATGCGTACGATCGAGATGATCAGCGCGCCGACAGCGGTGCGGGCAACGCCGCCCAGCCCGCCCGTGATGGCCGTGCCGC
>JAFKFE010001215.1 GCA_017308345.1 Alphaproteobacteria bacterium
GCCTCACCTTCGTCGTCGTCACCCACGACCAGGAAGAAGCCATGACCATGGCCGACCGCATCGCCATCATGGACAAGGGCGAGGTGATGCAGGTCGCCACTCCCGCCGAGATCTACGAGGCGCCGACCTCGCGCTTCGTGGCGCATTTCGTCGGCAATGTGAACATGTTCGAGGGCAAGGTCGCCGAGCGCACGGCGAACACGACGCGCATCACCGGGGCGACTGGAGCACAGATCGTCGTCGACAATGGCGGCGGCGCCACCGCCGGCTCCGATATCGTCTTCGCGATCCGGCCCGAGAAGATCAAGGTCTCCTCGAAAAAGCCCGCGGACGCCGTCAATGCGCTGGAAGGCGAGGTCTATGACGTCGCCTATCTCGGCGACATGACCGTCTATCACATCAAGCTCGATGATGGGCAGATCGTGCGGGCGAGCGCGCTGAATGCCTCGCGCGTCACCGAGGATCCGCTGACCTGGAACGACCGCGCCTGGGTTTCCTTCCGGCCCGACGCCGGCGTCGTGCTGACACGGTAGGAGGCGGACATGACCAATATCGCAGCTACCGCCGCTCCATCATCCGCTCCCGCCGCCGCGCTGCCGGCGCGGCTGGCGAAAGGCTTCGTCAACCGCCTCGTCATCATCGTTCCCTATCTCTGGCTGCTGTTCTTCTTCCTCATTCCCTTCATCATCGTCTTCAAGATATCGCTGTCGCAGACGGCGATCTCGATGCCGCCCTATACGCCTGTGCTCGACTTCAGCGATGGCGTCTCGGGATTCTTCGCCGGCTTCCGCGAGCTTAACTTCGACAACTACACCTGGCTCACCCAGGACGCGCTCTACTTCAACGCCTATGTGACGAGCCTGATCATCGCGGGGATATCGACGATACTCACCCTGATCGTCGGCTATCCGATTGCCTATGGCATGGCGCGTGCGCCGGCGACGATCCGACCGACCTTGCTGATGCTGGTGATCCTGCCCTTCTGGACCTCGTTCCTGATCCGCGTCTACGCTTGGATCGGCATCCTGAAGCCCGAGGGACTGCTCAATCAGGTCCTGCTCGCCACCGGCCTGATCAGCCAGCCGCTGGTCATCCTCAACACCTACACCGCGATCTTCATCGGCATCGTCTATTCCTACCTGCCCTTCATGGTGCTGCCGCTCTATTCCTCGCTGGAGAAAATGGACTATTCGCTGATCG
>JAFKFE010001216.1 GCA_017308345.1 Alphaproteobacteria bacterium
GATCGTCGAGCGCATCGGCCCGATGCGCAACAAGGTGGCGACGGCGAACACCGCCGAAAACAGCGAAGCACGTCGCGAGCGCCGGCGCAGCCGCGCCTGACGCTGTCCAGCCTCAATCACTGTTTTCGGCGTAACGCGACAGCGCTGTGTTGAGATCGGTGCCGGAGCCGTTCTGGCTGCCGCCCATCGTCATTAACGCGCCGGAAGCGCGGGGATCGCTGATCTGCTCCAGCATCACGCGGAAGCGGTCGTTGTTCAGCGCCGAAAGCGCGGTATTGCGGGCAGAGTCGACGTCATTCCTGATGCGCGCGGATTCTGTCGATGGCGCAGACGGCCCCCGCGCCGGCGCATTGCCTGCCGTCGAGGTTGCGTGACCGGTTGTATTGATGTGCAATTCCGGCCCCCCCTCAGCCTTTACATGAGCCTTACCTAACAGGAGGTCATTGCGACGACGTTCCGGAAATGCCGCGCAATTTAACGATCGCAAAAGGCCGGCAGATTTTGCTGCCGGTCTTCGCTGTCCGCTCTTGCCCTTGGTCGTCCTACTTGGTCCCGCCTAATGACGAGGCCAGCCGCACCAGCGACAGGAACTCCGCCCTATATCCGAACGGATCGGCGCCGCGCGCGGCGTTGGCGATCTCGGCGATCCGATCGTAACCGAAATTCGCCGTCTGGTCCTCGTCGCGCAGCTTCTGGCCGAAGGCCGCGACCGCGACCGAGAAGCGCTGGTCGGCGCCGGCCGCGTCGAAGGACTTGACCTCGTTTGCGGCGGTCACCGGCGTGGTGATCAGCTTCGAGACATTCTCGTCCGGCAGCTTGTAGCGGATCTTGACGAAGGCATATTCATCCGCATTGGCGACGCCGCCATTGTCGACCTTGGCCTGGCCGTAGCGCAATGGGTCGACCTGCTCGCCGCCGCTGCCCTTCGGCGTGATCTCGTAGATCGCCGTCACCGAATGGCCGGAGCCGATATCGCCGGCATCGACGCGGTCATTGTTGAAATCCTCGCGCTTCAGGACCCGGGTCTCGTAGCCGACAAGACGATACTCCGAGACCTTGGCCGGATTGAACTCGACCTGGATCTTGACGTCCTTGGCGATGGTGAACAGCGTCGAGGAGGCATCCTCGACCAGCACCTTCTGCGCCTCTGCAAGCGTGTCGATATAGGCCGCGGTGCCGTTGCCGTTCTGGGCGATGGTC
>JAFKFE010000175.1:0-8624 GCA_017308345.1 Alphaproteobacteria bacterium
CGCGCGCGGCTTCGGTCTTTCGCCCGCGATTTGCGAATGCTTCATTTTCCTGACCGAATATGGCAGGGCAGCGTGAAATTCGCCGCAATGCCCATTTGATTGGTCGCCATGTCCTCCAGTGAGAATTCCAACGTCAAATCGCCGGCCGGTCCGGCGATCATCCTCGTCGAGCCGCAGCTCGGCGAGAACATCGGCATGGTCGCGCGCGCGATGGCGAATTTTGGCCTGTCCGAGCTGAGGCTCGTGAACCCGCGCGACGGCTGGCCGAGCGAGAAGGCGCGCGCGGCCGCCAGTCGCGCCGACCACGTCATCGACGCCACGAAGGTCTTCGACGATCTGGCCTCGGCGGTCGCCGATCTCAACTTCGTCTTCGCCACGACGGCGCGCGAGCGAGACGGCTTCAAGCCGGTGCGTGGTCCAGTGGAAGCGGGCAGGGCGCTGAGGGCGCGTGTCGAGGCGGGCGAGCGCACCGGCATCCTGTTCGGCCGCGAGCGCTTCGGCCTCTATAATGACGAGGTCGGGCTCGCCGACGAGATCGTCACCTTTCCGGTCGATCCCGGCTTTTCCTCGCTCAACATCGCCCAGGCGGTGCTTTTGATGTCCTATGAATGGATGAAATCCGGCCTCGCCGAAGAGACCCAGACCAATTTCGCCGGGCCCGAACTGGTGCCGGCGACCAAGGAGCAGTTGCACAGCCTTTTCGCCTATCTGGAAAACGCGCTCGAGGCGCGGGGCTATTTTCGGCCGGAAGAAAAGAAGCCGAAAATGGTCGACAATCTGCGCGCCGTGCTGACGCGCGCCGGGTTTGCCGAGCCGGAACTCAAGGTGCTGCGCGGCATCATCTCGTCGCTCGACCGGTTCTCGCCGGCCATGCCGCGCGGCGACGGGTCGCCCGGGGATGATCCGAGACGGCTGCCTGCCGGCGCCCGAAGTCGCGTTAAAGATGAAGAACGTTAAAATCGATAAGCTATGAGCATTTGAAGTAACCGACTCTTATTCGGTTGTGCCTCACCCTTGCTGCAATAATGGGGTGGCTCATGTTTACATCAAATATTGGTCGTCTGCGTTTTTTTCTTTATTCTCTCGGCCTTGCCGTGGCTGAAACCGTGGTGATCCTCGTCTGCATCGTCAGCACGATCGGCTTCGAAGGGTTGCTCAATTCGGCGCCCGGCCCGACGCGGCAGGGCATGGCGGGCGCGGTTCTGGTCGCCTCGCTCGTCTTTGTCGCGTCGCGTGGCAATATCGCCTCGCGCCGCACCCGCGACGCCAGCGGGCGCCGCTGGATCCTGTGGTCCTACATCGCCCTTTCCGCGGTTTATGCCGTTCTACAGGCGGGCGTGCTCCTGGTCGTCAAGTTCGGTGATCCCGAGAGTATTCCCGGCGGGTTCAACCTCCTCGGCCTTTCGACATTCGGTCTTTGGTGCACGATCCTGTGGGCGAAGCCCGTCGCCGGCAGCAATATCGACGAATTGACCGATGTCTTCGACTTCGATGGTCCGCTGCCGGCACCGGCGCGCGCCGGGCGCGGGGCACCGGCCATTGTCCCGGCAACTGCACGCGTCGCCGCGCGCGTCCCGCCCGCGCCGCAGCCCTTCGGCCGGCCGCGTCCAGCCGGCTTCGGCAAGCGTGGGATATAATTGAATCTTAGAGACAGAGCATGATGTCGTCCGAAAACCGCTTCACACTTTTCGGCATCATGTTCTGGCGCCTGCGCAAAAGCTGTTCGCATTCGCCACTTCAAGACCACGATCATTCGCGATAGAAGCGCGTCGGCCCAAACACGGGCCTGGCGCTATCTCTTTGTTTTGACGCAATTCCGGGCGGAAAACCGTTTCACACTTTTCCTGGAATTGCTCTGGTGTCCGGATGACAATGAGCGATCGATCAAGCCAACACCCGATCCTGATGTTCGATTCCGGCATCGGCGGGCTGACCGTGCTGCGCGAGGCGCGCGTGCTCATGCCGGACCGCCGCTTCGTCTATGTCGCCGACGACGCGGCTTTTCCTTACGGCGCCTGGGAAGAGCCGGCGCTCAAGGAACACATCCTTGCGCTGTTCGCCAAATTGCTCGACCGTCTCAAGCCGGCGATTTCGGTAATCGCCTGCACCACTGCCTCGACGCTGGTTATCGATGCGCTGCGCGAGACATTCCCCGGCCATCCCTTCGTGGGCACGGTGCCGGCGATCAAGCCGGCCGCCGAACGCACGCGATCCGGCCTGGTATCAGTGCTGGCGACGCCGGGCACGGTGAAGCGCCAGTACACGCGCGACCTGATCAGCAAATGGGCGCAGAAATGCCATGTGCGCCTGGTCGGCAGCGATCGGCTGGCCGGGCTCGCCGAGATCTATATGCGCCAGGGTTTCGTCGATGAAGAAGCCGTGCGCGCGGAAATCGCGCCCTGTTTCATCGAGCGCGACGGCAACCGCACCGACATCGTCGTGCTTGCCTGCACGCATTATCCGTTTCTGGTCAACCGCATGCGCAAGACCGCGCCCTGGCCGGTCGACTGGATCGATCCGGCTGAGGCCATCGCGCGGCGCGCCATGTCGCTGCTCGAACCGGTCGGAGAGACATCGGGCGAGAA
Organism: Alphaproteobacteria bacterium; assembly: GCA_017308345.1. Taxonomy (GTDB): domain Bacteria; phylum Pseudomonadota; class Alphaproteobacteria; order Rhizobiales; family Rhizobiaceae; genus Mesorhizobium. The sequence continues at coordinate 2,586 of JAFKFE010000175.1, forward strand.
CGAGCCCGATCTTGCCGTCTTCACCTCGGGCAAGGTGGATTTCGCCACGAGGCGGCTGATCCAGGGGTTCGGACTGACCGCGCGCTAGACGGCGGGCTCGAAGACGATGCTGCGCTGATCGGGATCGGCCGAGACCAGCTTCAGCCTGAGATCCTCGCCTTGCCTGAGCCCGGAGGCCTTCACGTTGGCGACGACAGGCATGTCGGCAAGCTGCGCGCGCACACCATGATCGACGAAGTCGGTGACGACGGCGTTGAACGTTTCACCCTCGTGCCCCTTGAGCATGACCGCTTCGGCGAGATCGATGGCCGCATGGTTGATCTGCGAGGCGCGGGCATCCGCGCGCCCCATCACCTTCGGCAATCTGGCGAACGCGTCTGTGACGGCTTGCGGCATGGGCTGGCCGTTGGCGATCGCCAGCGCGCAGCGCACGACGTAGCGGTCGGCCAGCCGCCTGAGCGGCGCGGTGGCGTGGGCATAGGTCGCGGCCATCGCTTCATGCCAGGGGACGACGCCCTCCTGATAAGGTTGGTAGGACGCACCGTTGCCCGCGCGGCGGATTTCCAGCATCAGAGCCGCCTGTTTCGGATCTGCAGGATCGAGCGTGCGCTGATAGTCGCGCAGGCTGGTGGAGGCAGGCCAGGACAGGCCGAGCGCCTGTGCCGCGTTGCGCAGCCTTTGCACTTTGGAAGCATCCGGCCCCGACATCACCCGGAACAACCCTGTCTTGTGCGCCAGCATGGCGTCCGCAATCGCCATATTGGCGGCCAGCGAAAGCGCGGCGTTGTCCTGCTCGGACTGCAGGAGCGGTCGGAACGAAAGCCGGAACGTGCCATCGGCAAGCTTCTCCACCTCCTGCTCGGGCGGGTCCACGCGCGAAGCGCCGCGGCGTTCTTCGTTTGCCGCCATGCGCCGTGCCAGTTCCGCGAAGCCGGCTGGAAGGTCCGAGACCTGCACGCTGTCATAAGCGAGCTTGGCGCGGCTTTTAATGATTGCCCGCTCCGCTGCGTCAAGCTTTACCGCGCCGTCGCCAGCGACACGGATCGTGAAGATGATCGCTGGGCGCGGCCCATCGGGCAACAAGCTCGCCGCACCCTCGGCAATCACCGGCGGGTAGAGCCCGGCCTTGCCGTCCGGCAAATAAAGCGTCTCGCCCCGGTTCCAGGCTTCGAGGTCGACCGCGTCGCGGTCCTCGGCGAACCAGGCCACGTCGGCAATGGCATAGTGCAAGAGAAGATCGCCACCGCTGGCGTCGATCGAGAAGGCCTGGTCAAGATCGGTAGAACTCGCCGGATCGAGCGTGACGAAGGGCATCGCGGTCCTGTCGGCATGCTGGTCGGGCGCACGCTTGGCCGCCGCGTGCGCCGCGGCCATGACCTCGGGCGGAAATCCATCCGGGACATGGAATTCGGCGCGGATTTTCGCGAGGCCGGTGGAGAGTGCCTGCGAGGGATCGGTCAGCGATTTCATGCCGCCGTCCTACACTGGCGTTCCGGGCACGGGAAGGCTGCCGGCGAAAATCGCCGGTGCCGCGGGACCGAGCCGCCACTGCTGGAACCGGTGCCGAAGCACGGCGTTTTCCCTGACAGCAAAGGAGAAACCGTCATGCCCGCCACATCGCAAGCCCAGCAAAAGGCCGCCGGCGCGGCACTATCCGCCAAGCGCGGTAAGATCAGAAAGAACGAACTCAAGGGCGCTTCACGCGAAATGTACGATTCGATGAACGAGAAGCAGCTTGAGGAGTTCGCCGAGACCAGGCGCAAGGGTCTGCCCAGCAAGAAGTCATAGATCGCCAGATCGAAGGAAAGCCCGCGGCATCGGCCGCGGGCTTCGGTCAGTTCCTTGCCGTAAAATCAGTAGCGCCACCAGCAATGCCGTGTCTTGTAGCGCACGACGTGACGGTGGCCGTGCCGCCAGACCACTCTTTTCTTCACCACGACGCGGCACACCTGCTTGTGGCCGTGCCAATGCCTGGCCATTGCCGGCTCCGGCGTCATAACCGCCATCGACCCCGCCAGCACGGCGGCTCCCGTCAGGGTAAGGAAGAACTTCTTCATGGGAATTCCTTTGCTCCAGTCCACTTATCAATTGTCACGCGGCTCGCGTCCCAAGTGGGCCGCATCCACCCTGATGCCGCCGGCGTACAACTTTGCCGCCACATCCAGCACCGCATGCAACGCGGGAATGGTATAGAGTTGCCCCGGGCACCGCCAGCCACAAGCTTGACAGCGGTTAAATCTGTGTTTAACAGGCCCACCAACACCGGGTGGCGACGCCCGGTGGTTTCTTTTGACGTGTCCCGTGGGTTTTCCGTCGCTTTGCGTGGAAAATCCTGTCAGGCTTCGAAAACGGAGGCCAGAGGAGGGCGCGTTTCCTTCGCCCGGAGCCATGGGGTTCAGTGTATGTCGTTTTGAAAGGGAATGCGATGAGCAAGCGCGAATCCGCGAAATACAAGATCGACCGCCGTCTCGGCGAAAACATCTGGGGCCGCCCGAAGTCCCCGGTCAACAAGCGTGAATACGGCCCCGGCCAGCATGGCCAGCGCCGCAAGGGCAAGCTTTCCGACTTCGGCCTGCAGCTACGCGCCAAGCAGAAGCTGAAGGGCCACTATGGCGACGTTTCGGAAAAGCAGTTCCGCAAGGTCTATGAAGAGGCCGACCGCCGCAAGGGCGACACCTCCGAGAACCTGATCGGCCTGCTGGAGTCGCGCCTCGACGCGATCGTCTATCGCGCCAAGTTCGTGCCAACCATCTTCGCCGCCCGTCAGTTCGTCAACCACGGCCATGTCAACGTCAACGGCAAGCGCACCAACATCGGTTCGTATCGCTGCAAGCCGGGCGATGTCATCGAGGTGCGCGAGAAGTCGAAGCAGCTCGTCATCGTGCTGGAATCGGTCGCTCTCGCCGAGCGCGACGTGCCGGACTACATCGAAGCCGACCACAACAAGATGACCGCGACCTTCGCACGCGTTCCCGGCCTGTCGGATGTTCCGTTCGCCGTGCAGATGGAACCGAACCTGGTCGTCGAATTCTACTCGCGCTGATCGAACACAATCAGCCGCAATATCAAAGGCCGCCCGTCGAGGCGGCCTTTTCTTTGCTGGCCATGTCCGCTAAGGCGGACGTCAACAGGACCGTGGGGCATCAGCGCCATGAACATGCTGCCGGACACCAAGTCACTCGACGTCAAGTCCGTCGAACCGATCGGCGAAGAAACCGAGGGCGGTTTCCATCCGCTGTTCCTCGACGTGCCGTCCTCGGTCGAGTTCAACAAGCTGCGCAAGCGGCTGCTCAGACTGACGCGCCGGGCGATCGAGGACTTCGCCATGGTGAAGTCCGGCCAGCGCTGGCTGGTGGCGCTTTCCGGCGGCAAGGATTCCTACGGCCTGCTCGCGCTTTTGCTCGACCTCAAATGGCGGGGGCTGCTGCCGGTCGAGCTGCTTGCCTGCAATCTCGATCAGGGTCAGCCGAATTTCCCCAAACACATCCTGCCCGACTATCTCAATGCGAACGGCATTCAGCACCGCATCGAGTATCAGGACACCTATTCCGTGGTGACCGACAAGTTACCCGAGGGCAGCACCTATTGCTCGCTCTGCTCGCGGCTGCGGCGCGGCCACCTCTACCGCATCGCGCGGGAGGAGGGGTGTTCCGCGCTGGTGCTTGGCCACCACCGCGAGGACATCCTGGAAACCTTCTTCATGAACCTGTTCCACGGCGGGCGCCTTGCCGCCATGCCGCCCAAGCTTCTCAATGACGAGGGCGACGTCATGGTGCTGCGGCCGCTCGCCTATTGCGCCGAGGCCGATCTCGAAAAATTCGCCAACGCCATGCAATTTCCGATCATTCCCTGCGATCTGTGCGGCAGCCAGGAAGGTCTGCAGCGCAACGCCATGAAGGCGATGCTCGACGACATCGAGAAACGCATGCCGGGCCGCAAGGACACCATGATCCGCGCCATGACCAATGTACGACCCTCGCATCTCATGGACAGGAAGCTGTTCGACTTCGCGGGACTCGACGCAAACCCAGGACAAGATATTCCCGATGAGATTTGACGATCAGGCGATCGATTGGCTGGCCGAGCTTCTTGCCGAAGCGGCCAGGGCCGAAATCATGCCGCGCTTCCGCCGGCTGGGTGAGGGCGATGTCCGACAGAAGACGTCCGCCGCGGATCTCGTGACCGAGGCCGACGTCAGTGCCGAGCGCCTGATCACGGCAAGGCTGCGCGAGCGCTACCCCACGGCCATGATCGTGGGTGAGGAGGCGTGTTCCGACAACCCGGCGCTGCTTGGCGGCCTCGGCGACGCCGAATTCGCCTTCGTCATCGATCCGGTCGACGGCACCTTCAACTTCGCTTCCGGCGTGCCGCTGTTCGGGGTCATGGCCGGCGTCGTCGTCAACGGCGAGACGGTCGCGGGCATCATCCACGATCCGGTCGGCAAGGACTGGCTGATCGGCGCCAAGGGCGCTGGCAGCCATATCCACCACGCGGATGGCGCGCTGGAGAGGGTTGGCGTCGCGGAGCCGGTGCCCTTGTCGCAGATGACGGGCGCGGTTTCCTGGCAGTTTCTCAAGGAGCCCGAGCGCTCGCGGCTCGCCCGCAACCAGACCAAGACGCTGTCGCAGTTCGCTTATCGCTGCGCGGCGCACGAATACCGGCTGCTGGCCAGCGGGCATGCGCATTTCGTCGTCTACAACAAGCTGATGCCGTGGGATCACCTTGCCGGCGCGCTGATCCATCAGGAGGCTGGCGGTCACGTCGCGCGGATCGACGGCAGCGCCTATCTGCCATCGCATGTCGATGGCGGCATCCTCGTTGCCCCCGACAAGGACAGCTGGCAGGAACTGCGCCGCGAGCTCTGGGCCGAGTAACGCCTCAGGCCTGGCTCAAACCGGCGGATTGTGCGGCTGGAACAGCCTGCCGCGCTCGGCGATCAGGATCATCAGCAGCGCAGCGACCGAGACGCTGCAGAACCCCGCGGCCAAGGGTGTCACCGTGCCATTGTAGGCCTGGCCGATCAGCATGCCGAGGAGGCCGCCGAGAAAGGTCTGCATGAAGCCGAGGATGGATGACGCGGTGCCGGCGAGCTCGCCAAGCGGCTCCATGGCCAAAGCGTTGAAGTTCGCGCCGAGGCAGCCGAAGGGCAGCATCGCGCCGGCAAAGAAGGTGACGAAAAGCCAGAGTGGCATCTGGACCTCCAGCGAGACGACGAGCCAGATCATGCTGACGCCGAGGAACAGGAACAGCGCGCTTTGCGAGAGGCGGCGCATGCCGATCCGGCCGACGAGCCGCGAATTGAGGAAGTTCGAGAAGGCGAGAACGCCGGCGACGCCGGCAAAGATCAGCGGAAACAATTCGCCGACGTGGAAGACATTGAGATAGATCTGCTGCGCCGAATTGATGAAGCCGAACATGGCGCCGAACATGAAGGTGCCGGCAAAGGCATAGCAAACCGCGGTGCGATTGGTGAGCACGATGCGGAAGCCGCCGACAATCGAGTTGACGGTCAGCGGCCGGCGGTATTCGGGATGCAGCGTCTCGGGCAGGCGCAGCAGCGACCACGCCGAGACCATCAGCGCGCCGATGGCCATGGTGACGAAGATCCAGTGCCAGGTGGCGAACAGCATGATGAACTGGCCGATGCCGGGCGCGACGACCGGGATGGCCATGAACACCATGAAGATCAGCGACATCACCTCGGCCATGCGGCGGCCCTCGAACGTGTCTCGCACGATCGACACGGCGATGACACGCGTCGCGGCGGCGCCGATGCCTTGCACGGCACGGCACGCGAGCAAGACGGCAAAGGCGGGCGCGACAGCGGCGGCTGCAACCGCCGCGACATAGGTGATCAGGCCGGTGACCAGCGGCGCGCGGCGGCCGAAACGATCGGAGATCGGGCCGAAGAAAAGCTGTCCGGCGCCGAAGCCGAGAATATAGGCGGTGATGACGTATTGGCGGTGGTTTTCGTTTTCGACGCCAAGTGAGGCGCCGATCTGCTGCAGCGCCGGCAGCATGATGTCGATGGCCAGGGAG
>JAFKFE010000175.1:8636-9116 GCA_017308345.1 Alphaproteobacteria bacterium
GCGCCATGAGCGCCGCGCAGAGCGCGATGAATTCCCAGCGCGGAATAGGCAAGCTTGCCCGTTGCGACGCGTCTACCTGCTTGTCCACGGCAAAGTCCGATCTTTCAAACGAACAAGCGCCGGCTGACCGGCGCGTTGGTTCGTCTCATCCCCGAGATTCGGGTTCTATGAATTGCCGAGGCGGGGGCAGCCGCGGACGACGCCGGCCGGAGTGTCCTCCGCGCCTGCGCGCAAAAACTGAAATCAGGCGGCGCCTTTGACGCTGACACCCTTTTCGACGAGGAAGTCCTGCAATTCACCGGCCTGGAACATTTCACGCACGATGTCGCAACCGCCGACGAATTCGCCCTTCACATAGAGCTGCGGGATGGTCGGCCAGTTGGAATAATCCTTGATGCCCTGGCGCAGTTCGGCCGAGTCGAGCACGTTCACGCCTTTGTAGTCGGCCCCGATGTAATCGAGGATCTGCACCACCTGGCC
>JAFKFE010000176.1 GCA_017308345.1 Alphaproteobacteria bacterium
GGCGAGAACCTCGAACAACCCGTTGGCCATCGCAACTTCCCCCAGTCGCTGCATGGCATTCTACCATGCCTTGACGAAAACACCGTGAAACGGCTCACGGAAGCCTCCGGCGGCGCTTCACGGGAGAAGATCGGGCACCACCGGCCGCCAATGCACTACCGCCGAATTGCACCCAAAAAAAGTCGGGGTCAAAACGACAAGTGAGCCGACGAAAAATCAGCCTATTCAAGCAGATAGGCATATAAGTCCGGCACAGCCCTTGGGTTGCCGAAAAAGCCCGGAATTCCGCCATTTCGCGCGCCTTGGCAGCCGCGTCGGGACGGGCGCGAAAGGCACCGCGGGCCTGAAAAAGCCGGCTGAAAGGGCGATTCTCGCCAGCCCTCCGGCGGCGTTGACAGGGCAGCACGCCAATGGCACTGCCCAATCACTGGTCACGCCATGACCGCTGCTGTTGGGGACGGACGGGGTTTCAGCAGCTTGGCGGCGGCGCCGGACGGGCGGGCACCTTGACGGTGCGCCGCCCGCTCCTGGCCAGCTTTCAGTTCCAGCCCAGCTTTCAGTTCCAGCAATACCGCCGAAGCCGGAGACGGGCCCTGATTGCGCAAGGCGCGCTCGGCTGAGCCGTCCTGGCGGCCATCAGAACGAGAAACCGGACGGCGGCGCCGGCCGCCGAGAGCTGCCGCGCTTGCGGAGCGGGGGCTTGTCGGAGGTCTCCTTCATCGCCGTTCCAGCACGGTTCAACAACCACCGCGGGCGCGCGCCCCGAGCGTCAGCCCGCCCGCTGCAGCCAGTGGCGATCGAAGATGTCGAGGATGGCGCGGAACTCGGCCGGCGGTACCTGATGGACGCCGCCGTCGCTGCCCCCAAAGAGGAATCGCGAGAGCTGCCGGTCGACCTGCTCCGGCTGCTCGACCAAGACGCCCAGCCTGGCCAAGTCCGCCGTTACCGACTGGTCTGGCAGCAAATATCCGCCCCATATGGCGGCATCGGGCGCCGGATCGCGCAGGCGCACGATGAGGATCCTGGTCAGCGAGGGCTGCGCTTCCGGGCCGATGATGGCTGTGCCGCACATGAAGCCGCCGAGCACGCTGCCCGGTTGCGACTGCGGGAACAGGCTGAAGAAGAACTGGGCATCGCCGCCGGCTTCCCGGACATGGATGTAAAGGCCGCGCTTTGCCGGCGAGACGGGGCCGCCAAGCATGAGCTGGCCGGTCGGCAGCGCCTCGCTGTAGTGGGCGGTGAGGCCATGCACGCCCGGTCCCCCCTCGATCGACAGGCTGCCCCTGATCAGCTGGCCGCGATAATAGGGCGACCAGGCGCGCGAATAACAGGCATAGCTCCCGATGAGCGCGACGCTGTGAGCCCTGTCGTCATGCGAGGAGGCTGTCTCGTATTGCTGCGCGGCGTGGCGTTCGAGGTCGACCCTGTCGATGCCGTGGCGGGCGCAGACGGCGGCCGTGAAGCTCGGCAGGTCGCTTTCGGCCACCCATTTGCCGGACTGCTCCAGCCGCAGCAGCTTCGCCCAGTCCTCGTAGACGCTGAGTTCGCGCGGATGAGCCCGGCCCTGCAGCCATTTGTCGGCGCGGCCGACGTCGAACGCGGTCCTGGGATTGACGGCGCGGAACGCCGCCGCGAGATCCTTGCGGGTGACCGTGCCAAGCAGGGCAGACGTCAGCCGCAGTTTCTGCGCGATGTGTTGTGCCATCGAACCGCCCCCGGGACCCCGTGCCCTCCCCGCGAAATCCGGTCTGCCCATGACCGGCCGCTTCTGCGCGACGGCACGGCGTCGACCCGGGGATGATACGCGCCGCCGGCCAGGTTCGCGCCGGACTTTCGTCCTCCGCCGGATGTCCCGCCTTCCAACCTTCCACGGGCCCATATTCCTGGAATTCCATAGAATTCCACGCCCTTCCACATGGCCGCCCTTTGCCACCCGGCAGCCGGCGCTAAGCTCGCCGCGGGCAAGGGGCAGACCATCATGAAAACGCGCTGAATGTGGGCTTGAGCACGTCATCCCCTTCCTTCGCAGAGCTGTGACACGCTCGATTTTCGAGCAACGGCGAAACCCGGCTCGCAGAGCCGACGACAAGCAAACCGTATTGCCACCTCATCCGGAAGGAACGATCAGATGACCTCGACCACCGCTTCGATACGCACCTTCGTCTTGTTTGCCTCGGGATGCATCGCGCTGGCGCTGCTGTTCATAAATGCGCCCGAGGGAGATTTTCCGTCGAAATATGTCAAGCACGGACCCGTATCACCGGCCGCGGCACCCACGCGCATAGACGTCGACAACGACGCGCACGCGATCCGCTTCTACGTCGACGGCAAGCAGGTCGCGCTGCTCGACGCATCGGGCTTCAAGCAATGAGGAGGCCAGGGAACCAGGAAAGGAAACCTGCCATGAAGATCGTCCTATCCGTGCTGTCGGCGCTTCTCCTCACGGTCGCGCTATCGCAGGTCGCCGAAGCCAAAAAGAAAATCCCGGTGACCGAGACAAAGACGGCCACCGAGAAAAACCGGCCGCTGCTCGACCAGACGGCCACCGGCGGCATAGCACCCGGCGGCGGCGCGACGACACAGCAAGGCAATCCCGGCCAAGCCTATCCGCCAGCGCTATGGATCCATTTCTAGCGCCTGGCTCGCATTCGGTACGACCCGGTCGGATGTCCGCGTTGGTGGCATTGCACCGGTTCGGCGAGGAACGGAAACCAATGGCCACCCGACCAGCCTGAGCGTTGGGAGGCTCAGCGCCGCTTGACGGGGGCGGCGCGTGCCCGCGCGGGCCGCAAGGGCGCGGTCCGTGCGGGCCAAGTTTTCCGGCCTCGAGCCCGAGCCAATCTCTTTCAGATCCTGGCCATTCTTGACGAATGGACGGCGAACCGGGAAAGCTTGCCTCCGGCGCGGCGGTGGCGCCATGCCACAAGGGAGGCCATGCCATGCCGGGCGCCGACGAAAAGCTTGCCGCGCTGGGCATCGTGCTGCCCCCGCCCTTGAAACTTCCGCCGGGCATGGTGCTGCCCTTTCCGTGGGTGAATGTGCGCGGCGACCGCGCCTATATCTCCGGCCACGGCCCGCAGGAGCCGGACGGCTCGCTTGCCGGCCCGTTCGGCGCGGTCGGCGATGGCGTGTCGCTGGACGAGGCGCGGGCATCGGCCCGCAAGGTCGGGCTGTCGATGCTCGGCAGCCTGAAACGCGAGCTCGGCAGCCTCGACCGGATCACCGGTTGGTGCCGCGTGCACGGCATGGTCAATTGCGCCTTGCGCTTCACCGAAACGCCGGCGGTGATGAACGGCTTTTCCGACCTCATCCTCGAAGTCTTCGGCCCGGAGATCGGCCGCCACGCCCGAACGGCCATCGGCGTCGCGGCCCTGCCGCTGAATTTCCCGGTCGAGATCGAGGCCGAGGTGATGATCGGAGGGTGATCGGCCTGCCTCCTCCCGTGGAGAGGCGGGCGACCACGCGGCTTGACCAGCCTACGGCCGGCGCGATAGGGCGGGCGCCTATCCATCCAACCGATGAAAGACCCGCCATGACAGACGCCATCGTGAAAGACAGCAACGGCACGCAGCTGAAGGACGGCGATTCCGTGACCCTGATCAAGGACCTCAAGGTCAAGGGCACGTCCGAGACGATCAAGCGCGGCACGCTGGTCAAGAACATCCGCCTCACCGGCAATGCCGGCGAGATCGAATGCAACACCAAGCAGGTGAAGGGCCTGGTGCTGAAGACGGAGTTCCTGAAGAAGGCGTGACCGCGAGGCCGCGGCCGTGCGGGAAGCGGCCGGCTGCTTTTGCCGAGGAGGCGGCGCCGGCCAGCCGTGCCCTCACCCCACCACGACCACGAAATGCTTGGTCACCGGCTCCACTATCTTCCAGGTGCCCTTGAAATCGGCCTCGACCACGAAGGCGTCGCCGGGGCCGACCTCGACCGGCTCGCCGCCGTCGGGCGTGATGACGATGCGGCCGGCGATCATGTGGACGAATTCATAGTCGGTGTAGCTGGCGTGGTAGGTGCCGGGCGTGGCGCGCCAGGTGCCGGACATCACCTTGCCGTCCTCGGTGGTGTGCTGGACCGCCGTCTGCATGGTCGGCCTGCCCTCCACGACGACCCAGCCCGGCAGGTCGCCGGCCTCGGCCTGCTCGACGGCGCCGAATTTGAGGATGGTGGGTCTGGTCATTGAAGGCTCCTGCGGTTCGCCGGGATTGGCTGGCGACCGCATAGCCGATGGAGGCGGGCGTTGCACGCGGCGATGCGACAAGGCGCGACGCCTGCCCGCCTTTTTCGCGCGGGACAGGGGTGCCCTTGCCTCACTCGGCCGCCTGCAATTGCTTCCTGCGCGCCGGCTGGCGGCGGCGGTGGGCGGGCTTCAGCGCGACGGCCGCCTTTCTGGACAGGGCGCCGGTCACCGCGTCGACCATGCCGAAGGCGACGAAATCGGCGTTGAGGGTTCCGGCAAGTTCGGCCGCCGCCGCCTCGTCGGTGTTGCCGACTTCCGACCAGAAGACGATGCCGACGCGCAGCTTCGCCTTGAGGCGCTTCAGCCTGCGCACCATGAAACGCGCGTGCTGCGCGGACTGGCGGTTGAGGAAGCCGATGGCGACGCAGTCGAGGGCCGAAAGATCGAGGCGGTGGATCGCCGAGGGTTCGAGCTCGGCGAAGCTCGCGCGCGTCGCTTCGGCGCCCTGCACTTCCAGCACCTGCGCCAGCATGGCCGCGGCGGCATCGTCGAGCTCGCCGCGCCCGCCGGCGCAAAGCACGGCGATGCCCAACCCATCCGGCAGGTCGACCTCCTCGTCGGCCCCGCCGGAGCTGTCTTCCAGTTTCTTTTCGGCGGGTTGGCCCTGCGCCGCCTTCTCGGCCTCCTGATCCTCTTCCTCCCCGGCTTCCTGCTGGGCGCTGTCGTCGAGATTGGCGACGAGCGTCAGGGCGCTGTCGGCGACCTGCCGGCGCTGCTCCTCGTCCATCACGCCGCGCTCGCGGTCCTGCTCGCCGAGCAGCAGGGCCGGGATCGCCACCTTGCCGTAGAATTCGAAAAGATACTTGTCCTCCAGCATCTCCTCGGCGTGGTCGGTCGCCTCTTCCGGATCGCCGGCCAGCAGCCGCTGGTAGAGCCTTGCATGCGGCTCCAGCACCGGTTCGTTGCCGAACAGGACATCGAGGAATTCGAACTGCGGCACATGCCGGCCGAGCACCACGAGGCAGACGGTGAGCGGCGTCGAAAGCACCAGCCCGATCGGCCCCCACAGCCAGGTCCAGAAGATCGCCGCCACGATGATGGCCAAAGGCGAAAGCCCGGTGTGCGAGCCATAGAGCCACGGCTCGATGACATTGCCGGTGACCAGCTCCACGATGATGAAAAGCGCGGCGGTCCACAACAGCAGCGACCAGCCCGGCGCCACGGCCAGGGCCAGGAAGAGCGGCAGCAGCGCGCCGATGATCGGCCCGATATAGGGCACGAAGCGCAGCGCAAGCGCCAGCAGCCCCCAGAGCAGCGCGTTGGGGATGCCCAGCACCCAGAGCCCGATGGTGATGGGCACGGCATAGATGGCGTTGACCACCAGCTGCATCAGCAGATACTGGCCGACGCGCTTGCCGGCATCCTGCAGGGCCTGCGTGGTGCGGTGCAGATCGCCGTAGCCGACCAGCCGGATGAAGCGATCGCGCAGATCCTCCCGCTCCATCAGCATGAAGATGACGACGATGATGACGAGGCCGGCCGAGCTCAGCGGGCTGATCATCGGCCCGATCAGGTTCTGCAGCACCTCGAGCGGCTTTTCATGCGAGACGACCTCGACGGGGATCGGATCGCGCTTCGGCTGCTCGGCGGCGGAAGGCAGTTGCGGCTCCTGGCGGTCGATCTCCTGGCCGACGCGCTCGATGACGCTGCTGACCTGCGAGATGATGCCGCCGCCAAGGCCGGTTTCCTTCATCGCGCGGACCTTGGTCAGGATGTTGTACTGATAGATCGTGATGTTCTGGGCTAGGTCGCTGACCTGCGTGGCGACGATGAAGGAGAACAGCGAAAGTGCGGCAAAGGCGCCGGCGACGCTGGCAATGACCGCCGCCACGCGCGGAACGCCGAGGCGCTTCAGCCACGAGACGACGGGGGCGATGGCGAAGGTCAGCAGCAGCGCCACGGCGATCGGCAGGAACACCTCGCGCCCGAAATAGAGCGCCGCGACCGTCGTCACCACGCTCGCCACCGTCGGCAGCACGGTGCGCGGATGTCCCCTGGACGCGGCGAGCAGGCCGACCAGCGCCGGCTCCGGAGCGACTGTACCGTTTCGTCGATTGGCCGCCACTTCGAGCTCTCCCCCTGTCCGGCGATGATCAGCGATATTGCGCGGGCGTGCAACGCGCCGAAGCCCGGTCGGTTGCAAAGATGCTAATAAATATCCGGGGCCGAGACCTTGCGGGGACGAAACCATGCGCCGGATCGGGCGATCCGGCATCCCGGCCGATATCCTGTCCAAAGCGCGCCCGGTCGGATTTCCGGGAACACGGGACGTGTGAAATCGTTGTCTCGCCGAAGGGGCGTCCTCGAACCCAAGGAGGCAGGGATGAGAAAGCTTCTGCTTGCTTCGATGATCGCCATCGCCTCGGCGTTCGCGATCGCGCCGGCCAGCGCCGGCGGCATGCAGCTCGGCATCGGCATCGGGCCGGGCTATGATGACGGCTATTACGACGATTACGGCGGCTATTATCCGCACCGCTACTACCGTCATGTCTACAATGACGACTACTACAATGGCGGCTACGGAATGCGCTATCACCACCGTCGCCACAATTGCCGCACCGAGCTGATAACCCACTGGCGCCATCACCACCGCGTGACGGAGGAAGTGCGGGTGTGCGGCAACGGCTATCGCAACTATTAGCCAAGCCTTCATGGTCGCGCGGGAACAGCCTCCCGCGCGACCGTCCATCCGGGCGGGCCATCACGCATCCCGGCGGCTAGCGGCGCTCACAAGGCCTTCACATGTTGCTGATCGCGCGCCGCGCGCGGATTTTTTCGGCGCGCCGCGCGTTATCATCGGCAACCCCGGGAGGAGGTTTGCCATGCGGAAATTCCTGTTTGCCTCCCTGATCGGGCTCGCCACGGCGGCGGCCTTCGCGGCGCCGGCCGATGCTGGCAACGTGTTCCTTGGCGGCAGCTATTTCGACTACGGCCCCTTCGGCGATTTCTACGACAGTTACGGCTCCGCCCCGGTCTACGGCTCCTATTGGGGCGGCCCTTATCTCAACTACGATCCCGGCGCGCGCGACGACCATGACGGCGGCTATGTCGCCCCGCCGGCCCGCTCCACAGGCCAGTGCCGCCATTGCCGGATCGAAATGGTGAGACCCCGCGGCCGTGATCACCGGTTCACGCGGGAGAAGCGCGTCTGCGGCTAAGGTGGCATGCGCTCGAGATCGGCCGAAACGCCCCTCGCGATCGTCATTCCAGGGCGGAGCAAGGAGCGAAGCGACGCGGCGCAGACCCTGGAATGACGACGCTGGGGCGGCTTCAACCAATCCCCCGGCGTTTGCGTTGATTTCACGGACATGAAGGGAAAATCCTGCACCAAGACAAACGGCAATCTTTCACAACCCCTGTGCAGCGCCACTGGGTGACGGGCGACTGGCTGATCTCCCCACGAGGGCGATCAGCATCTCGTGCGCCTTGCAAATCCCCGCCAAAATGCCATCTAAATCATCGGCATCCAGGAGAATCACGTGACGCAGCGAAGCGGCAGCGCCGACCTGCCGCTGCATGGCGGGCGGGTCCCGAAATGGCTGGGCGAGCGCATGACGAAGCTCGGCGCGGTGCTCTGCGAGGCGATCATCCACCACTACGGCCGCGACGAGCTGCTGAGGCGTCTGGCGCATCCCTTCTGTTTCTAGTCCTTCGGCGCCGTGATGGGCATGGACTGGCATTCCTCCGGCATCACCACCTCGGTCATCGGCGCGCTGAAGCGCGGCCTGAACCCGATGTCCCGCGAGCTCGGCATCCATGTCTGCGGCGGGCGCGGCGCGCATTCGCGCAAGACGCCGGGCGAATTGCTGGCGATCGGCGAGCGCGTCGGCCTGGACGGCGAGGCCCTGGCCACGGCCAGCCGGCTGGTTGCCAAGGTGGATAGTGCGGCCGTGCAGGACGGCTACGACCTCTATCTGCACGGCTTCATCGTCACCGATGACGGGCGCTGGGTGGTGGTGCAGCAGGGCATGAACGGCGACGCCCGCCAGGCGCGCCGCTACCACTGGCTGTCGGAGGGGCTGACGAGCTTCGTCGACCAGCCGCATGCCGCGATCGAGGGCGAGCGCCGGGGCGAGATCGTCAACCTCACCGACCACCGCGCCGAAAAAGCGCGCGGCGGCCAGGTCGCGCTGCTCAAGACCATGAGCCCGGAGAAGATCCTGAGCGAGCTGGCCGTGCTGGAACCGCGGCCCGAGCCTGAACCCGCCGCGCAGCCGCTGCTGCCCAACCTCATCATGCCCGCGCATCACGACGTGCGCGAGAGCGACATCGTCATGCGCCGGCTGCACGGCAACATCGCCTCGGCCATCGAAAGCGGCCCCAAGGATTTCCCCGAGCTGCTGCTGGTCCCCGGCGTCGGCCCGCGCACGG
>JAFKFE010001217.1 GCA_017308345.1 Alphaproteobacteria bacterium
TCAGCATCTTGGCCACCGTCGGCTGCGCCACGCCGAGCCGTGCCGCGATATCCACCTGCCGCGCTTCGTTGCCGTCCTCGATCAGATCGGCGATCAGCTCGACATAATCCTCGACCAGCGCGCCGCGGCGCGCCTCGCGCGTCTGCCGGAATCCTTCCGAATGGATTTCGGCATCGGGAAGCGGCTCCTCGCGTCGAACCGGTTTGTTCTTCAGCGCCAATACGCGCTCCTCCTTGGCTGCCCTAGAGCATGATGCCGAAAAGTGTGATGCGGTTTTCGGACGACATCATGCTCTGTCCCTTTGATTGAATCGGGACCGCATCCATAGCACGAACCCCGGTCCGTCCGGCCGTTTATTTGCATTCCCGCGCGGGCGCAACCGGCGTTCGCGGCAGCCTGCGTCCAGACTTGCCCAAACGCATCACGCCCAGGCGCATCACGAAAGCATGATCAATGAAATATAGCCTATTGCATAATGTTGAGCCATGGCATAGGTAGAGGGTATCTTCGATACATTCCCGCGGAAATCCCCCATGTCCGACGCCGATGCAGCAACCGTAGAGCGACCCGCATGGCGTTTCGACAGGCCTGACGACGAGCAGCCGAGCCTGCGCGAGGTGAACGCCTCGATCGCGGTGCCGCGGACCGGCGTCTGGTTCCGCCGCCTGTTCGCCTTCATGGGACCGGGTTACATGGTTTCGGTCGGCTATATGGATCCGGGCAATTGGGCGACCGACCTCGCCGGCGGCGCCCAGTTCGGCTACACGCTGCTTTTCGTCATCATGCTGTCGAACCTGATGGCGATCCTGCTGCAGGCGCTGGCCGCCCGTCTCGGCATCGCTACCGGCCGCGACCTGGCCCAGGCCTGCCGCGCCTACTATCCGCGCCCGGTCAATCTGATGCTCTGGATCGCTTGCGAACTGGCGATCATCGCCTGCGACCTCGCCGAGGTGATCGGCACGGCGATCGCGCTGCAGCTTCTGTTCGGCATTCCGCTGATCGGCGGCGCCATATTGACCGCGCTTGACGCCTTCCTGGTGCTTCTCTTGATGAACAGGGGCTTCCGCTATCTCGAAGCCTTCGTCGTTGCGCTGCTGATCATCATCTTCGGCTGCTTTGCCATCCAGATCTTCGTCGCCGCGCCGCCGGCAGGCACCATCCTGCATTCGATGTTCGTGCCGTCGTCGGAGATCGT
>JAFKFE010001218.1 GCA_017308345.1 Alphaproteobacteria bacterium
GATCGCCTCCGCCAGCGCGACACCGTGCAACGGCCCGGCCCCGCCGAACGGCAAGATCGAGAACTGGCGTGGGTCGATGCCGCGCGCCACCGAATTGGAGCGGATGGCGAGCGCCATATTGTTGTTGATGATCTTGATGATGCCGAGCGCCGCGTCCGTCACCGACAGGCCGAGCGGTTTGGCGATCCTTTCCTCGATCGCTGACCTTGAAAGCGCCGGATCGAGTTTCAGGTCGCCGCCCAGCACCAGGTCGGGGTCGAGGCGGCCAAGCACGATCTGGGCATCGGTCACCGTAGGTTCCGTGCCGCCGCGGCCGTAGCAGGCAGGGCCCGGCTCTGATCCCGCCGAACGCGGCCCGACGTTGAAGGCGCCGGCCTCGTCGATATAGGCGACCGAGCCGCCGCCGGCGCCGATGGTGACGAGATCGATCATCGGAGTGAGCACGGGATGGCCGGATACGTAGGTGTCGCGCGGTTTCATGATCTTGACCCGCCCGTCCGGAATGGTGCTGATGTCGGCTGAGGTGCCGCCGATATCGACGGTGATGATGTTTCTCACGCCCGCCATCTCGCCTTCCGAGGCGCCGCCGATGACGCCGCCGGCCGGACCGGACATCAGGATGCGCACCGGGCGCGTTGCGCAGGCCTCGACGGTGGAGACGCCGCCGTTCGACTGCATGATGCGCAGCTTGGACGACACGCCGGCCTCGCGCAGCTTCGATTCCAGGTCGCGCAGGTAGAACGCGGTTTTCGGGCCGACATAGGAGTTCATCGCCGCCGTCGAGAAGCGCTCGTATTCGCGCATGACGTTGGCGACCTCGCTCGACAGCGTCACATAGGCATCCGGCATCTCCTCGAGCACGATGTCCCTGGCGCGACGCTCGTGGGCGTCGTTCAGGAACGAGAACATGAATCCGATGACGACCGAGTTGATGCCGCGCTTCTTGAAAAGCCTGGTCGCCTCGCGCACCTCGTTCTCGTCAAGCGCCGTCTCGACATCGCCGCGCGGCGGGAGGATGCGCTCGGAGATGGCGATGCGGTTGCGGCGCTTCACCAGCGGCTGGCTTTGCCATGGAACGATGAAGTGAAGCGAGAAATTGTACGGCCGCTTGTGCCGCCCGATATGCAGGATGTCACGGAAGCCGCGCGTCGTGAGCATCCCTGTTTCCGAGCCGTTGTGCTCGATCGTGATGT